>NZ_SRHQ01000030.1:0-55097 GCF_004683995.1 Methylorubrum sp. Q1
GATAGAAGGCGACGTGGCCGCGGATGCGGGCCACCGCCGGAAACGGGTTCTCGTAGGACCACGCCGCCGCTTCCCGGGTCGCGCCGCCGACGCTTAGGTCGAAATAGAAGGCTTCGCCCTTGTAGGGGCAAAAGGTCCGCCGCGGATTCGGGGCGAGCGCGTCCGCAGCGACATCCTCGCGCGGGAGGTAGAGAACGGGCTCGTAGCCCGCCTCGCACAGTTTCAGCGCCCGCCGCGTCTCGGCGACGATGCGCCCGCCGAGCCGCACCCGCACGGGTGTCGGGTGGGGCGCGATGGTGATCGGGTGGGCGGGGCCGGGTTCCTTCATGCCGGCTCCTCCCGGATCGGAAACCGATGTTCGGCAGCACCGAGCGCATCCGCGAGCCGTGTCTTGGCGCTGCCGGGCCGAAGCGGCTTCTGCTGGCTCTCATGCGGTGCCCAGCCGGACAGCCACAGAATCTCGAAGGTCGCCCGCAGCCGCCCGTCCGGGTCGGAGAAGCGCTCGGCATAGATCGCGGCGGCCCGCATCAGCGTCGCCCGGCGCAGCGGCGCACGGCGGCGGTCATGCAGGGCGTTGGTCAGCCCCATGGCGCGCAGATCGCGCATCAGCGAGAAGGGGTCGCCGTAGCGAACAGTGATGGTGTCCGCGTCCACCACCGGCAGGGCAAAGCCCGCCCTCTGAAGCAGGCCGCCGAGGTCGCGCAGTTCGGCAAAGGGCGCCACGCGCGGGCTCGCGCCGCCTTCGGTCTCGCTCTCGGCCTGGAGGAAGGCTTGGCGCAACTCCGTCAGCGTCGCCCCGCCAAGCAGGCCGGCGAGGAACAGGCCGTCTGGCTTGAGCGCCCGGCGCAGTTGCAGCAGGGCGCCCGGCAGATCGTTGACGTGCTGAAGCGCCAGGGCCGACACCGCGAGGTCGAACCCGGCATTTCCACCGAACGGCAGCAATTCAGGGTCGCCGACCACGGAGCTGCCGGGTCCGGAGACCGGAGCGAGGCGGATCATCCGCTCGACCCGGCCGCTCTGCAACAGGCGCTCGGCCACGAGGGGAAGCGGCGTGCCGAGATCGAGCCCGAGGGGAAAGGGGCGGGTGACCGCCGCCAGACGATCCTCCAGATCCTCAGCGACCCGCTCGAGCAGGAAGCCGGCATAACCCGATCTCTGGGCACGCGCGATGCGTCGTCGAACAAGGGCGGGATCAAACAGGGGGGCGGACTCGTTCATCGATCGGGGAGATGGGGCTCCAAGGGCGCGGCGGCCAGGGCGTAAGTTCGATCCCGGCCCTGTGTCCGCAGGCCTCCTTCCGGCGGTGCACGGCGCGGTTTCACGATTTCGCGAATCATGCGTCTTCACTACCGTCCGGTTGGGATGTCCTGGAACGGAATCCCGGTCTCTCCGTTTTGCTCGTCGATCGAGGAGGTTGAAGATGACACGGATTCTGATCCGCGCCGCTCTGATCCTTGTCGCCGTCGCGCTGGCCAGCACCGCGGAGGCCAAGGGTTGCCTGAAGGGTGCCGTGGTGGGTGGCTTGGCCGGGCACATGGCCGGGCACGGCGTCATGGGTGCCGCGGCCGGATGTGCCGTGGGCCGGCATCAGGCGAACAAGAAGGACAAGGCGGGTCAGCAGGGTGATCAGGGCGGCCGCGCATACTGACGGCGGCGTGTGACGGCGATCATTCGTTGATGGCAGCGCCCGGTCTTCCCGCTCTGCGGGTCGGCGCGCGGCGCATCGCTTCGACCGTCATCGGTCTGATTTATCCGCCGACCTGCGTGTCCTGCGGAGCGGCGACCGGTCAACCGCATGCTCTCTGCGCCGCCTGCTGGAGTGGTCTGCGGCTGATCGAGCGGCCCTATTGCGAGCGGCTCGGCACTCCTTTCGCCTTGGATCTCGGCGTCGGCCGCCTGTTGTCGCCCGGCGCTATCGCCGAACCACCGGCCTTCGGTCGGGCGCGAGCCGTCGCGGTCTACGAGGGCACCGCACGCGACCTCGTTCATCGTCTCAAATACAACGACCGGCTCGATCTCGCCTGGACCATGGCCCGCATGATGACCTCGGCCGGGCGTGAGCTGCTGGACGAGGCCGAATTGATCCTGCCCGTGCCTCTGCACGGCCTGCGCCTCTGGCGGCGGCGCTTCAACCAGTCGGCCCTGCTGGCTCGAGAGATCGCCCGGGTTTCGGGAACAAAGTGCGATCTGCGGGCGCTCGCCCGCGTGAAGGCGACCCGGCCCCAGGTCGGCCTGACCCGCCATCAGCGCGCGATGAACCTTCAGGGCGCCTTCCGAGTGCCGGACGACGCGCGATCGCGGATCGCCGGCCGTCGCCTTCTGCTGATCGACGACGTGGCCACCACGGGTGCCACAGGCAATGCCGCCGCACGTGTGCTGCTGCGCGGCGGGGCGGCGAGCGTCGATCTCCTCACCTTCGCGACGGTGACGCGGGATGGGCTGTAAGCCCGTTCCATTGCCGCAAACGGAAACGGCGGCCGCAAGGGCCCCCGTCCAACCGATCCATCTCACACGGAGTAATGCGCTTCAGGCGCTTGCCGGTTCCATGCCGCCCCCGGCCTGGACCTTCGCCTCGGCCGGCTGGTCGAGAACCTTGCCGCGGGGCCCAACCCAGGCGCCGACCCACTTGCGCTGCCACAGGAACAGGCAGCCGAGCACGAGGCCGGTGAACAGGGCGTAGGCCACGAAGCCGGTGGCGAAACCGCCGGTATATTGCTTCGAAAAGCCCATGACGTTGGGCAGGATCGCGCCGCCGAGCGCCCCGACCTCGCCGATCATCGAGCCGGCGACCGCGGTGTTGGTCGGCCAGCGCAGGGGCACGAGCTGGAACAGCGCCCCGTTGCCCGCACCGAGTGCGGCAAAGCAGAGCATGAACAGCAACGTCGTCACGGCGAGCGAGGGCGTGGTGGTCAGCGCCAGGAACGAGCCGATCGCGGCCAGCAGCACCAGGGAGAGGACGAGGATGCCGCCCATCCGGTCGGCGAAGTAGCCGCCGAGGATGCGGATGCCGGAACCCATCAGGGCGGCCAGCATCGTGAGGCGCCCGGCTTCGACCTTCGTGACCCCGAACTGCTCGTAGAAGAAGGTCGGCAGGAAGTTCGACAGTCCGATGAAGCCGCCGAAGGTGATGATGTAGATCAGCGAGAACGACCAGCCGTCCTTGGTGAACAGGCAGGAGACGTGCTCCTTGAAGGTCTGGCCGTGGCAGTCCGGCGGCTCCTTGGCGAGGACAATCATCACGAGGATCGGGATGATCATCACGAGGCCGGCAAAGCCGTAGACCGCCTGCCAGCCATAGGCCTGCGCCAGCGGCGGTGCGAACAGCACGGCGAGCACGGTGCCGGAATTGCCGGCCCCGGCGATGCCCATGGCGAGCCCCTTGTGCTCCGGTGGGAACCAGCCCGAGCCGAGCGAGAGCGCCACGCCGAACGAGGCGCCGGCGATGCCGAGCAGCACGCCCATGGCGAGCACGTCGTTATAGGAGGAGACGAAGAAGAAGCCGTAGGCCATCGCCAGAACGATGACGCCCATCTCCGTCAGCGCCGCGTTCTTGCGGCCGATATACTGGGCGAGGATCCCGAGCGGAAAGCGCATGATCGCGCCGGCCAGGATCGGCAGCGAGATCATGAAGCCGGTCTGGGCCGGGGTCAGGCCGTAGGTCTCGGTGATGAACGGACCCATGGCGCCGTTGAGCACCCAGATCGCGAAGCAGAAATCGAAATAGAGGAAGGCGGCGAACAGGGTCGGGGGGTGGCCCGACTTCATCACGGTCTTGAAGGATGCCATCGGCGTGCTCGTTGGGCTCGAAGACGCGCCGCTGGCTTTTAGCCGGGCGCGGTCATTCATGCGGAAGACTGTGTCCGGACATGCGCCGTCCGAGCGCGAGGCGCCGTTGCCCCGCTCGCCGCCCAAGGGCTGCGAGGCCGACAATGCAGCCGGCGTGCCAACTCTCTCCCCGCTTGAAACCGACGGCCACGCCCGGATGCGACCGCCGCGTGCTGCCGATGCGGGCACCGCTGCCTATGAACGATGCAGTGGCGACGTTGCCTCAAACAATGGCGGCACCGCGATCCACCACCCGGACCACGCTGCGGCCGCTGCCGCGCTTCTCCACCCGGATCTGCACGGCGATGCGTTCCATCATCCCGGCGACGTGGGTGATGACGCCGACCTTGCGGCCGCGGCCCTGGAGCGTTTCGAGGGCATCGACGGCAAGGTCGAGGGTCTCGGCGTCGAGGGAGCCGAAGCCCTCGTCGATGAACAGGGTGTCGACGAAGGATTGCCGCCCTTCGAGGCCGGACAGGGCCAGGGCCAGCGCCAGCGAGACGAGGAAGCGTTCACCGCCCGACAGGCTACGGGTCGCCCGGCGCTCGTCGCCCATGTCGCGGTCCACCACATGCAGGGCGAGGTCGGCGCCGACGCTGCGGGCAAGGCGGTAGCGGGGGCTCAGGGCCCGGAGCTGTTCATTGGCGAGATGCACGAGGTGATCGAGGGTCACTCCTTGCGCGAAGCGGCGGAAGCGGTCGCCGCCCGCCGAGCCGATGGCCTCCTCGACCCGGTGCCACGTCGTCAGCTCGGCCGTTGCGGCCTCGATCTCCCCTGCAAGGTCAGCGGCCTTGGCGCGGGCGGCCTCGTCCCGGCGCAACTCAGCATCGAGGGCGCCGAGGCGTTGCTGGGCCTGCGCCATGGCGTCGGCGAGCCGGGCCGTCTCAGCTTCAGCAGCGGCAACGTCGATCCCGGCCTCGGTGTCCAGGGCTTCGACATCCGCGCGGCGGGTGGCGAGGGCGGTTCGCGCCGCGGCAGCCTCGCGCTCCAGCCGGTCGAGGCCGGCCCGCAGTGCGTCGCGGGTCTCGGTCGGCACGGCAAGCAGCGCGGCCACCGCCTCGCGCCCACGCTCGCCGCAGGCCTGCGCGAAGGCGTCGTCGGCCGAGCTGTGGCGGGCGGCGGCTCGCTCCGAGGCCGCGATGGCACCGGCCTCGTCGGTGACGGCAGCGGTCAACGCGCGGGCGGCCTCGGCGCAAGCGGCCTGCGCGGCCTGGAGGGCTTCGCGGGCGGCGCGGCGCTCGCTGTTGAGCCGGGTGCGGTGGGTGCCGGTCGGTTCGCCGCCGAGGAGGCCGGCGCGCTCCATGCGGGCCTGCTTCAGACGAGTCTGCCGTTCCTCGGCCTCCGCGCGGGCCTTCACGGCGGCCCGCGTCTCGGCCTCCCGCGCGGATGCGGCGGCGGCCCGTTCGGGCGCCAGGGCGCCGAGTTGCGCCTCCAGTCCGGCAAGCCGGGTCCGCAACGCTGCGTAAGCCTGCCCGAGCGTCGCGACACGGTCGGCGCACATCTCCGGGGCCCGATCGAGATCGGCCAGGCTCAGATCGGCGGCGCTCAGGGCGGGCGAGATCTCATCCGCCAGGTCCGCCACGCGCTGGATGAGGGCCGCCCGCGTGCTCTCCGCGCGCTCGGCCGCGAACCCCGCCTCGGTCCGGCGCCGGGTGAGGGCGTCGAGCGCGCGGGCCTCGGCTTCGGCCCGCGCCTCCGCCGCGTCGCGTTCGCGGATCAGGCCGTCGATCTCGCCGCGCAGCGTCCGCGCCGTGGCAAGCACCTGAAGCGTGGCGTCGCGTTCGGTGCGGGCGGTCGTCCCGGCCGCGGCGAGCGCTGGCGCATCGGGCCCCGGCGGCAACACGGCCGCGAGGCCAGACGCTTCGAGCGAGGCCAGGAGACCGGGCAGCGTGGCGCGATAGCGGGCCGCGGTGGCCGCCGCCGCCTCGGCCGCCGCAGCGGCCCGCTCCTGGGCGTCGTCGCGCCGGCCCTCCGCCGCCGCGAGGTCACCGCGGGCGCGGTCGCGGGCGGCTTGGTGCTCGCCGATGCGGGCATCGAGTTCGGCGCGACGGGTCCGCATCTCCTCGGCGAGACGGCCGAGCGCGCCGTCGGATTCGTGGGCGTGGGGATGGTCGGGGCTGCCGCAGACAGGGCAGGGTCCGCCAGCGACGAGCAGGCTGCGCAGCCGAGCAGCCTCGCGCGAGACGCTCTCCTCGGCGAGTTCGGCCAGGGGCGCGATCTCGGCGCGGCGGATCCCGGCCTCGTGCAACGCTTGGTCCTCCGCCCCGCAGCGCGCGGTAGCCTCGGTCGCGACGAGGCCGGCTTCCGCCTCGGCCTCCGCGGCGGCGGCGCGGTCGGCGAGCGCCGTGCCGTGGCGTCCGGCCAGGGCGTAGGCCTCGCGCAGGGCATCGAGCAGTCCTTCGAGAGCGGCGCTGCGCGCCTGCGCGGCAGGCTCGGCGAGCGCAGCGAGTGCCGCCTCGCGTTCCGCGCGAGCGCCGGCCAACGTCTCCCGGCGGGCGCGGAACGCGGCGAGGCGGGCAGTGCCGGCTTCCGACTCGCCGTCGCAGCCGGCGATCTCCGCTCGCCGCGCCGCGCCTTCCTTCCCCGCTACCTCCGCCTGCTCGTGCAGCCGCGCCCGTTCACGGATGCGCCGGGCGACGTCGTCGCCGCGTTCGGCCAGCGCCGCATGGCTGCGGTCGGCGTCGAGCTGGCGGGCCGCGGCGTCGCGTTCTGCCCGCGCCTCGTCGAGGCGGCGCTCGACGGCGGTGAGCGCGGCATCCGCCGCTGCCGCCGCTTCGTTCGATCGGAGGGCCGCCTGCGCGGCATCGGCCGCTTCCTGCTCGGCGATGGCAATGGTCGCGTCGAGCGCGGCGGCCCGGTCCCAGAGCGGCCCGAAGCTCTTGAAGACGGCTTCCGCCGCCTCGTCCCCGGCATTCGCCTCAGCCCGCCTCGCCTCGGCTGCCTCGGCGGCGTCGCGGGCTGCTCGGACACGGGCACCGGCCGCCTCGACCCGCACCTGTGCCTCGCCGCGCTCGCGGGCGGTCTCGCCCAACGCCTCCGCCCGTCCGCGCAGCGGCTCGACCGCGTCGAGTTCGGCGAGCCGGGCCCGGTTCGGCCCGGCCACGTCCAGGCTTTCACCCGCCGATACGGCGCGCCGTTCGGCCTCCGCGAGCGCCGCGCGCGCGGCTTCGATCCGGCGGGCCGTCTCCAGGATGCGGCCGACCGCCGCCTGCTCGCCGCGCCATGTCTCGACCCCGGCGCGCAGAGCCTCGCGCTCGGCGTTGCGGCTCGACAGACTCTCCGCATCGAGCAGACCGATCTCGCCGCGGCGGACCTCCAGCGCTTCGACCGCGCGGCGGTGCTCCTCGTAGCCGAGATGCACCCGCTTCGAGATTTCGGAATAGATCGCCGTGCCGGTGATCTTCTCCAGAAGCTCGGCCCGCTCGCCCTCGGCGGCGAGAAGGAACGCGTCGAACTCGCCCTGCGCCAGCAGCACCGTGCGGCGGAACTGGTCGAAGGTCAGGTCGGTCAGTGCGACCACCCGGTCGAGCACCTGCGTCTTGCCCGCGGCGACGGCGCTGCCGTCGTCGAGCCGGTGCAGGCGCCGACGCTCGGCCTGGAGCTTGCCGTTTGCCCGGTTGCGGGCGCGGTAGGCTTCCCAGCCGACGCGGTAGGCGACGCCGTCCTGGCCGATGAAATCGACCTCGGCATAGCCTGAGCCTGCGCCCCGGCGCAGGATCGCCCGCCCGTCGCTGGCGCTCAGCGCCTCGCCACCGGGATCGGGCACGTCCTCCCGTCGGGTCACGGCGACGCGAGGATAGCGGCCGTAGAGGGCAAGGCAGAGCGCGTCGAGGATGGTGGACTTGCCGGCGCCGGTCTCGCCGGTGATGGCGAACAGACCGGTTGCGCCGAGCGGCTCGGCCGCGAGATCGACCACGAAGGGCGCGGCGAGGCTCGCGAGGTTCTCGCCGCGGATCGCGAGGATGCGCATGCGCTAAAGCCTCAGGCTTCCGCTCGTGCGCGGTGGAACACATCGAGATGGACGGGCTCGGGTTCCTCGTCCCATTTGGCGCGGTAGGCGAGGCGGAACAGTTCTTCCGGGTCGCGCTCGGACAGGCGCGGCGGCGGCGCCTCGGATTCCACGATCTCGATCGCGGCCCGCGGCGGCACCGTCACCCGCACGTCGACCACGCGCACCGGAAAGCTCTCGGCGATGCGGTCCACCTCGGCACGGTAACCGGGCAGCAATCCCTCGCGGGCGAGCCGCACCTGGATGTAGGGCCGCGCCTCCATCGGCAGATCGTCGTCGAGCGCCAGGGCGTTGAGATGGTCGCCGAGATCGGCCAGCGGCATGTCGCCCGATGCCGGCAGGCGCAGGAACGGCACGGGGCGGGGGATCGCGATATGCTCGATGTCCGCCGCGCCCGCGCCGAGCGTCACCAGGGTGACCCCGTGGCGGTAGGGCTGCTCGGCCGCCGAAAGCGGGATCAGCGAGCCGCAATAGCGCACCTGTCCCCGGCCCAGCACCTGCGCCCGGTGGAGATGTCCGAGCGCCACGTAGCGCGCCTCCTCCGGAAATACGTCGGACGGCACGGCATGCTCGCCGCCGACGAGGATGCGCCGTTCCGCCCCCTCCGATTCGAGCCCGCCCGCCACATGGAGATGGCCGGTGACGAGGAGCGGCAGGCCGGCGAGACGCGGCCGCGCCGCCTCGAACAGCTGGCCGTAGAGGTCACGCACCGCCCGCACGATCGGCGAGGTCTCGCCGATGCGGGGCTGCCGGCCGAGCGACGAGAGCGGCGGCAGGCAGGCAGCGGTGGGATAGGAAACGGCGAGCACCTGCGCCGCCACCTCTCCGTTGGCCGAGCGAACCGGCACGAGGTGCCGGTCGAGGTCGATCGCGCCGTCGCGGCGGCGGACATTGCCGACAACGTGAACGCCGATGGCTTCGAGCAGCGGGCGCGGTGCTTCCAGCCGCCCGGCGGCATCGTGATTGCCGGCGGTGATGACGATGGTCATGGCCGGCCGCGCCGCGTGGAGCCGCGCCATCAAGGTGTAGAAGCGCGCCTGCGACTCGCCGGACGGGTTCTGGCTGTCGAACACGTCGCCGGCCACAACGAGGGCATCGACCTCGCGCTCCACGACGATGCTCTCGAGACAGCCGAACACCGCGTCGTGCTCGCGTTCGCGCGAGAAGCCGCGCAGCGTCTGGCCGATATGCCAGTCGCCCGTATGGAGAACGCGGATCACTGGAGACGCCACTCACCGCTACCGGGGCCGCGACCGTCGCCGCCTCGAGCGGTTTGTAGCGGGTTAGGCCGCCGGCTTCGAGAGCATCCCGGCCGCGAGGCCGAGATCTCCTGTGTCTTGTGGGCGATCGGCTCAGTGGCAGACGGTGACCGTCTTCACGATCCAGCCCTCGTCGGCCTGCCAGAGCTTGCGCCGCACGCGGTTGCAGTTGGGGGATTCGGCGGCGGTCCAGGCGGTCTGTGGCCCGAGCGTCTGCGGTGCCGCCTGCGCGACCGCCGTCCGCGCCGGGCGCGGGGGAGCCGCCTTGCGGGCGGCGAGGGCCTCGCCGGGCAGAGTCAGGCCGAGGCAAAGCAGTCCGAGCGAGGAGCGGAGGAGGGAGGCGCGCAAGGGAAGGGGTCCGTGGATCGGGCCGAACGGCTACGCTTGATCTAGAGACCGGCTCGGCCAATGCAATTGCCGCCCGCCACAATTCGCCCCGGAATCCGCACCTTTTTTACGAAATCGTTAAAGCTCCTCATTCCGCGCATGGCGGCCGTGCGTGTAACCTTTCGGACACAATGTTCGCACACTTGCCGGTGCAAGAGGCGTGACGGTTGCGTTCGGCCCTGACGCCAGGCCGCTTCCTTGCTAGGGAGCAAGCGGGGCAGTTCAGCCGGCCCGGATGATCGTGACCGTTTCCCGTATTCCGGAGACGTTTCCCGGCCCGGCCTATTCGATCGAGCGATCCATGTCAGTTCAGAACCGCCGTAAGCTTCTTCTCGGAGCCGTGACGAGCCTCGGGCTCGCGAGCCTTCCGGCGCGCGTCCTCGCCCAGAGTTTCGAGGGCTTCGATGACGACCGTCTCTATCAGGACAGCGCCGGCCAACTCTACCGCCGCCGGGGCGGGCAATACGTTCCCTATAACGGCCGGGTGAGCAACGGACGGCCGGTGCCGGATTCGCAGACGGATCTCGACGCCGAGGCCTATGCCCGTCGCCGGGCCGAGCGCACGGGCGAGCCGCCGGCCGCCGAGGCGCCGAACCAGACGCCGCGCCAGCAGCAGGCCGGTTATCCGGTGCCGCCGCAGGAGCCCGATAGCGGCCCGATCGATTACACGCGGGCCTACGCGGCGATCGCCAACGAGCCGTTCCCGGTCCAGGCGATCCCTTACAAGAAGTTCGATCCGGTCTACCTGCGCCAGGAGGTCGATTTCCGCACGAACGAGGCTCCGGGCACCATCGTCGTCGATCCCAAGGCGCACTTCCTCTACCTCGTCCTGCCGAACGGCCGGGCGCGGCGTTACGGCGTCGGCGTGGGCAAGCAGGGCTTCTCGTGGTCGGGCAGCGCCACCGTCAACTCGAAGCAGGCCTGGCCGGATTGGTATCCGCCCAAGGAGATGATCGCCCGCCGGCCGGACCTCGCCCGCGAGGTCGACAAGCTCCAGAGCGGTCTCGGCGTCCCCGGCGGCAGCCGCAACCCGCTCGGCGCCCGGGCCATGTACCTCTGGCAGAACAACAAGGACACGCTGTTCCGCATCCACGGCACGCTGGAGCCGCACTCTATCGGCAAGAGCGTGTCGTCCGGCTGCATCCGCATGATCAATCAGGACGCCATCGACCTGTTCAACCGCGTCGAAGTCGGCGCGAAGGTGGTGGTGCTCGGCTGATCCCGCGATAGTTTCCTCGCACGGTCCGCCCGCCTTCGGACGAAGGGCGCCCGAAACGAGGAAGCATCATGGTCGATCTGATCCCGCGCGCGCATCTCTTCGGTAACCCGACGCGCTACGGTCATCAGATCAGCCCCGACGGGCGCCGGCTCGGTTGGGTGGCGCCCCATGAGGGCGTGCTCAACATCTGGTCGGCGCCGGTCGACGACCTCGATGCGGCCGTGCCCGTCACGGCCGACCGGCGCCGCGGCATCGACGCCTACGCCTTCGCCTATGACGGGCGCCACCTGCTCTACGTGCAGGACGCGGACGGCGACGAGAACAACCACCTCTACGCCGTGGATCTCACCACGGGCGTACGGCGCGACCTGACGCCGATCCCCGGCATTGCCGCGGCGATCGTGGGCTTGAGCCGAATCGTGCGCGACCGCGTGCTCGTCGCGATCAACGACCGCGACCCGCGCTTTCATGATCTCCACAGCGTCGATCTCGCCACCGGCGAGCGCAGCCTCGTGATCGAGAATCCGGGCTTCGCCGGCTTCCTGATCGACGAGCGCTACGCCGTGCGCTTCGCCTTTCGCAACCTTCCGGACGGTTCGAGCCAGTTGATCGCCCCGGACGGTGCGAACTGGAAGCCGTGGCTCACCTTCCCGCCGGAGGATGCCCGCGTCTCCGGCGCGGAGAATCTCGACGCCGCTGGCACCGCCCTGTTCTGCCGCGACAGCCGCGGGCGCAACACCGCCGCACTCACCCGCATCGATCTCGCCACCGGCGAGACCCGCGTGCTCGCCGCGCACGAGGAGGCGGATATCGGCGCGGTGCTGCAGGATGCCGAGACGCACGAGCCGGTCGCCTACTCGGTCACTCATGCCCGCAAATCCTGGCACGTGCTCGACCCGCGCTTGACCGACGACTTCGCCTTCCTCGAAACGCAGGGGCTCGGCGACTGGTATCCGGCGAGCCGCACCGAGGACGATACGCTCTGGATCGTGGTGGCCCGCGCCGACACCCGCGTCGGCGAGGCTGCGATCTACGACCGACGGGCGAAGACGCTGCGCTCGCTCGGCAGCGCCCGGCCGGAGCTGGAGGGTGCGCCGCTCGCCCCGATGAGCCCGGCGATCATCCGCTCCCGTGACGGCCTCGATCTCGTCTCGTATCTCAGCCGCCCGCTCGACGCGCAGGGCCCCGGCCCGCTGGTGCTGCTCGTCCATGGTGGCCCGTGGGCGCGCGACAGCTTCGGCTTCGACGGCATCCATCAATGGCTGGCCAACCGCGGCTATGCCGCGCTCAGCGTCAACTTCCGCTCCTCGACCGGCTTCGGGAAAGCCTTCCTCAATGCGGGCGACCGCGAATGGGGCCGGCGGATGGACGACGACCTCAGCGACGCCGTCGCCTGGGCGGTGGCGCAAGGTGTGGCCGATCCCGCTCGCGTCGCGATCATGGGCGGCAGCTACGGCGGCTATGCCACGCTGATGGCGCTGACCCGTAATCCGGGATCGTACGCCTGCGGCATCGACCTCGTCGGCCCGGCCAACCTCGAAACCTTGGTGCGGACGATCCCACCCTATTGGGAGGCGATGCGGGCGCAGCTCCACCGCGCCATCGGCGATCCCGATACCGAGGAGGGCATGGCGCTGATCCGCGAGCGCTCCCCGGTCACCTTCGCCGACCGGATCAAGGCGCCGCTCTTGATCGTGCAGGGCGCCAACGATCCGCGGGTCCGCCAAGCCGAATCCGATCAGATGGTCGCGGCGATGGAGCGCGGCGGCATCCCGGTGACGTACCTGCTGTTTCCGGACGAGGGCCACGGCCTCGTGCGCCCGGCCAACCGGCTCGCCTTCTTCGCCCGCGCTGAGGAGTTCCTGGCGCGCCATCTCGGCGGGCGCTGCGAGCCGATCCGCGAGGACGAATCGGCCGGGACGTCGATGCAGGTGGTGCGGGAAGGCTAATCCCGCCGCCGGTTCAGAAAGGGCCGGCGCCGCGCCTCCCGATCATGCAGGGCCATGCCGGCGGCCTTCGCCGGCATGGCGTTTGTTGAGGTGGAAATCCGCGTTCCGTCAGGCGTCGAGCGTCTGATCCTCGTCCTCGTCGTCGATGTCCACGAGGAAGACGATGTCGGCCTCGTCCTCGTCGTCGGAGCCGTCGCCTTTCGCATCGTGCTGTGCGTCGGGCTCGAAATCGCCCTCGCCGTCATCGGCGGCGAGCGCGTCCTCGAACTCTTCGATCTCGTCCTCATTGGCCTTGCGTACGATCAGGTCCGACGTGCCGTTCCAGATCGGCTGGCCGTCGATCGTCATCGTGCGGATGTCTTCCTTGAAGCCGTCGCAGGTGAACAGGTCGCGGGCGGTCGCCTCGTCGCCGTTGATGACCGCGATCGCCTTGCCGTCGATCTCGAGCGTGAACATCGGGACTGTCCTCGAAAGAGGGGAAAGAGCCGCGGGCCGACAGGCGGCGCTGCGCGGGAAACCCGGACCGGACTGGCCGGGTTCGGCGGCGCTTGTAGGACGCCGGGGTCGGATTCGTCGATGGGCGAAAGCCACGCGTTCAGAGCAATCGCCGCAAAGCGACAATCGACGCGCCTGCTTTTGCCTCAGGTGCCGCTGCTGCCCCGCGAGACGGCCCGCTTCACGACGGCCTGAACCTCGCGGTTCGACAGGAACAGATCGTGGTTGAAGAGGCCGCCGCCGTAATCCGAGGCATCGGCCACGCGTACGCCCAAAGCCTCCAGGCGCTCCCGGTCGGCGGCGCCGGCGCGGACGACACCGCCGGCAATGGCGCCCGACAGTTCGAGTGCGCGGTCGTTCGTCGCCGAGATGACGGTGATGCGCTTGGCGTCCGGGCCCAGGCGCTCGACGCCGTTGGCAAACAGGTCGATGTCGATGTCCGGGGCGGCAAGCACCACTGCGCCGATCCGGGCGACCGCCGCCTCGCCGGCCTCGGCCCGCAGCATGCGCAAAGTCTCCAGCGTGAGGAGCGTGCCCATCGAGTGGGCGACGATGTGGATGCGCCCGCCGCTCGGCGTGGTCGCCACGGTCTTCAGGAGGTCCTCGAACGCGTCGCGGGACCACAGCGCGCTCTCGCGGTCGTAGCCGTAATCGAAGGTCGCCGCGGCGGAGGGCCATGTGAACAGGGCCGAGGCGCCGTTGAAGCGGATGCCGTCGGAGAGGCGGGCGGCGCTGACCGCAGCCGATTCGAAGCTTTCGCGGTAGCCATGGACGTAGATCAGCACGTCGCGGCCGAAGGCGGATTGGGCGAAGGCCGCCGCCGCGCCCGACCCCGTCGTGACGTCGCCGACGGAGCGGACGCCCCAATCACCGCCCACCACCGCCGAAACCTTACCGATCAGCGAGCGGTCCGGCGCGGTCATGCGCGCCTCGGCAAAGCTCAGGCCCCGGCCGCGCTCCGAGCCGAAGAACGGCGCCTTCGGCGGATTGCCGGCGGCGGGGCGACGGGTGGTGGCGATGAGGAGCACCGGGCTCACGTCGAGCGCCGACTGCGTTTCGCCGACGGTGCCGGTGGCAAGCCCGTCCATGACGCAGGCCGACAGGGCAGGGGAGAGTCCGGCCACGCCAGCCAACCCCATGAGGCGCAGGAGAGAGCGGCGGGTCGCGTCGGAGGGCTGCATGAGCGGTTTCGAGTCCCCGAGGAATCCCGCTCCGGTGGCAAGCCGGCGCTGGGCGCTCCTCCTTCGCGCAGGATCTTGACCGTGGCGGGGCACGATTGGGATTTTGGGCACTCGACGCCCGCCCGCAGCCCCGGCATGAAGGGGCCATGAGCGCGACCCTTCCCGACATGGACACACTCCGCGAGCGGCTTCTGGCCGGCGACCGGGCGGCGCTCGCCCGCGCCATCACGCTCGCCGAGTCGCGCCGGGCCGATCACCGGGCGGCGGTGCGTGACCTCATCGACGCGGTGCTGCCGCATACGGGGCGGGCGATCCGCGTGGGAATCACCGGCGTGCCGGGCGTCGGCAAGTCCACCACCATCGACGCGCTCGGCTCGCTCCTGACCGCGGCGGGCCACAAGGTGGCGGTGCTCGCCGTCGATCCGTCCTCGACCCGCACCGGCGGCTCGATCCTCGGCGACAAGACGCGGATGGCGCGGCTCGCCATCGACCGCAACGCCTTCATCCGACCCTCGCCCTCCTCGGGTACGCTCGGCGGCGTCGCGGCCAAGACCCGCGAGACGATGCTGCTGTGCGAGGCGGCCGGCTTCGACGTGATTCTGGTCGAGACCGTCGGCGTCGGCCAGTCGGAGACGGCGGTGGCCGACCTCACCGACTTCTTCCTCGTGCTGATGCTGCCGGGTGCTGGCGACGAGCTTCAGGGCATCAAGAAGGGCATTCTCGAACTCGCCGACATGATCGCGGTCAACAAGGCCGACGATGGCGACGGCGAGCGGCGGGCGAGTGCGGCGGCCTCCGAATACCGCGCCGCGCTCCACATCCTGACACCGCCCTCCGCCACTTGGACGCCGCCGGTGGTCACGATCTCGGGCCTGCACGGCAAGGGGCTCGATTCCCTCTGGAGCCGGATCGAGGATCACCGCGCTAAGCTCACCGCCACCGGCGAGATCGCGGGCAAGCGCCGTGAGCAGGACGTCAAATGGATGTGGGCTCTCGTCCACGAGCGGCTGCACCAGCGCCTCGTCGGCAGCGCCGAGGTGCGGCAAGCCACCGCCGCGGCGGAGCGGGCGGTCGCGGGCGGCGAACACTCGCCCGCCGCGGGGGCCGATACAATCGCCACCCTGATCGGATTGTGAGCCGTCTGCTCATCACGGGCTTCGGCCCGTTCCCGACCGTGCCCGACAACCCAAGCGCGCGCCTTGCACGGCGGTTGGCGGCCTCGCCGCATCTGCGCCGCCGGCTCGGCTACGCGCCGGACTGCGTCGTGCTCGATACGCGCTACGACGCCCTCGACACGCAACTCGCTCCGGTTCTGGCGAGGCGGCCGCGTGCCGTGCTGATGATTGGCGTCGCCGCGCGCCGGTCCCGCGTCTGCATCGAGATGCGGGCGGTCAACCGGGTCAGCCGGTTGTTTCCCGATGCGGGTGGGACGGTGGGGAAATCGCTCGCGTTCGAGCCGGATGGACCGGCGCAGCGATGGAGCGGGGCGGCGGCGCAGGTGCAGGTCGCCCTGAAGCGCGCCGGCCTCGATGCCGCCGCTTCACGCGATGCCGGACGCTACCTGTGCAACGCCTCGTATTATCGGGTTCTGGCGACGGGGTGCCCGGCGGTTTTCGTGCATATCCCGATGCCGCCGCGCACCCAGCGTCCGAAGGCCGGCGGAGGCCGCCGGCCCGCGCTCGATCGATGGACCGGAGCCTTGATCGGAGCGGCGCGGGTGCTCGCCTTGCGGGGCAGGGCGCAGCCTTAGAGCATCGTCCCGAAAGGTGGTTGCCGGCCTTCGGAAAAGGACGATGCTCTATCCCGTCCTCAGGCCCATTCGCGCTGGGCGAGCTTCGCCTCGTAGGCGTCGATTGCCGGAGCCTTCTGGTCGAGGGTCAGGCCGATCTCGTCGAGGCCGTTGAGCAGGTTGTGCTTGCGGCCCTCGTCGATGTCGAAATGCAGGGTGCCGCCGTCCGGGCCCTTGATGGTCTGCGCCGCCAAATCAATCGTCAGTGTCGCATTGGCGCCGCGCTCCGCGTCCTGGAACAGCTTTTCCAGATCCGCCGGCGAGACGACGATCGCGAGGATGCCGTTCTTGGCGCAGTTGTTGAAGAAGATATCCGCGAAGCTGGTGGAGATCACGCAGCGGATGCCGAAATCGGCCAGCGCCCAGGGCGCGTGCTCGCGCGAGGAGCCGCAGCCGAAATTGTCGCCGACCACCAGGGTCTTGGCGTGGCGGTAGGCCGGCTGGTTGAGGACGAAATCGGGATTCTCCGAGCCGTCGTCGTTGTAGCGCATCTCCGAGAACAGGCCCTGGCCGAGCCCGGTGCGCTTGATCGTCTTGAGATACTGCTTGGGGATGATGCGGTCGGTATCGATGTTGATGATCCGCATGGGCGCGGCGACGCCCTCCAGGGTCGTGAACTTTTCCATGGGTCTTCTCGAAATCGTCGTCGGCTGCCGGGTACAGAGCCTCCGGCCTCGGTCCGCCGGTCTTTAGCAGTCCACGCGCTTCGCCGGTAGCCGCTCCGTTTCAGCCGGCATTGCGCTTGCGTTATGATAAGATGGGTCGCGAAGGGGGATAGCGAGACCGATGGCCGACACGTCAGACACTTTCAAGAAGGCGCCCAAGCGCAAGCCCGCCAAGGGCAAGAGCGTAAGCGTTTCCCCCGAGATGCGCCAAGCCTATGCCGACCTGATCAAGGAGCGGGAGGAAAAGGAGCAGGCCTATGGCCGCCACCTGCGCAAGGACGAGCCCCGGCGGTGACGGCGCGACGCCCCTAAACCATCCTGAGCGCCGGCCCGCGCCGGACGAAGCCGACGATGTCCTTGACCGCATCCAAGGTCGGCGCCGCGATCGCCTCGGCCCGGCTCGCGCCGTCTCCGAGAACAGAATCGATATAGGCCGGATCGGCGACGAGCCGCTTCATCTCGGCACCGATCGGCGCCAGCGTCTCGACCGCGAGATCGACCAGAGCCGGCTTGAAGCTGGAGAACTGCGCGCCGCCGAAATCCGCCAGCACCTCTTCGCGGGTGATGCCGCGCAGCGCCGCGAAGATTCCGACGAGGTTGTCGGCCTCCGGCCGGCCGGCCAAGCCCGCGACCTCCGAGGGGAGAGGCTCCGGATCGGTCTTGGCCTTGCGCACCTTCTGGGCGATGGCGTCGGCGTCGTCGGTGAGCGCGATGCGCGAGTATTCGGATGGGTCCGACTTCGACATTTTCTTGGTGCCGTCGCGTAGGGACATCACGCGCGCTGCCGGCCCGCCGATCAGCGGTTCAGTGATCGGGAAGAATTGTTCGCCGTGGCCATGCGCCAGGATCGACCCCCCGAAGTCGTTGTTGAACTTCTGCGCGATGTCGCGGGTCAGTTCGAGGTGCTGCTTCTGATCCTCGCCCACGGGCACATGCGTGGCACGATAGGCGAGGATGTCGGCAGCCATCAGCACGGGGTAATCGTAGAGACCGATGGAGGCGTTTTCCCGGTCCTTGCCGGCCTTGTCCTTGAACTGCGTCATGCGATTGAGCCAGCCGAGGCGGGCGACGCAGTTGAAGATCCAGGCGAGTTCCGCGTGCTGCGGCACCTGGGACTGATTGAAGACGATGGAACGCTTCGGATCGATGCCGGCGGCGAGGAAGGCGGCCGTCACTTCGCGGATCTGGCCCTTGAGCGCCTCCGGGTCCTGCCACATCGTGATCGCGTGGAGATCGACCACGCAATAGAGGCACTGCGCGTCGCGCTCCTGCATCTCGACGAAGCGCTTGATGGCGCCGAGATAGTTGCCGAGGTGCAAGTTCCCGGTCGGCTGGACGCCGGAGAACACGAGTTCGGTGAACGCGGCCATCGGCGCGGGTCCCTGGAAAGAAGGTCCGGGTCGAGGCGATCTCGCATCCCGCTTGAAGCGGCGGTTTCTGGCACCCGCAGCGGCGGCCGGTCAAGCAGGATGGGCCGCGCTCGGGCGCCCCCCGTCCCGCAGCCTCGTCATCCGTGAGCGATCACGACGCCCGCGCCGCGTAGGCATTCATGATCGCGGAGAGCAGACCGGGGAACCGTGCCTCCACTTCCGCGCAGCGCGAGTGGTTGCGCATCTCGACGCCGTGGCGCTCGCAGCGGATCAAGCCGGCCTCGCGCAGCACCTTGAAGTGGCTGGACAGCGACGATTTCGGGATCACCTGATCGCCCACCGATGAGAGGGCCGAGCACGCTTCAACGCACCCCGCCTTCGTGATCCGGGCAAAGATGGCCGCCCGGCGCGGATCGGACAGGGCGTGGAGGATCGCCTCCGGCTGGACGTCCTCAATCGCTGGGTGAAACAGGGGCCTCATGATTCATCCATATGGGGGCTTGAACCTTGCTTCGATAGTTCCGAAATCCCGAACTATGGGACTGAGGTGACCGTATCGGCGCCGGCCCATGTCAAAGGGTTAGCACAGATGTCAAAGCTTGAGGGCAAGGTCGCGGTCGTGACCGGCGCGTCCAAGGGGATCGGTGCCGCCATCGCAAAGGCATTGGCGAAGGATGGCGCGGCCGTCGTCGTCAATTACGCATCGAGCAAGGCCGGCGCGGATGCCGTCGTCGATGCGATCACGGCCGCCGGCGGCAGGGCCGTCGCGGTCCAGGCCGATGTCTCGCAGGCCGCGCAGGCGCGGGACTTGGTCGAGGCGGCGGTGCAGCAGTTCGGCCGGCTCGACGTGCTGGTGAACAATTCCGGCGTCTACGAATTCGCGGCGATCGAGGAAGTGACCGAAGAGCACTACCGCCGCCTCTTCGACGTCAACGTGCTTGGTGTGCTGCTCGCAACCCAGGCGGCATCGAAACACCTGGGGGAAGGCGGGAGCATCATCAACATCTCCTCCGTCGTCACCGACGTGCTGATGCCGACGAGTGCAGTCTATAGCGGGACCAAGGGGGCCTTGAACGCGATCTCGGGCGTCCTTGCTAACGAGTTGGCCCCGCGCGCGATCCGGGTCAACGTCGTCAGCCCCGGCTACGTCGTGACAGAGGGCACCCACACCGCCGGTATCGCCGGCTCGGAGATGGAGGCCGGCCTCGTCGCACAGACACCGCTCGGCCGATCCGGCCGACCGGACGACATCGCCGGGGTCGTCGCGTTCCTTGCCTCCGACGATGCCCGCTGGGTGACCGGTGAAGTGATCAACGCCAGCGGCGGCGTTCGCTAAGGCGTTGTGTTTCTATCTCGCACCCACGCGAAGTGGGTGCAGGAAGAAACCGTGAAGGGGGCGGGCCGGTCATGTTCGATCATTGTCGGCCCGCGTCGTTTCAACGATTCCTGCGGAAGGCGGCAGCCTCGTCAGTGGGTGCGTCGCGTCGAAAACGGTCTCAACCCAAGCCCGTTCGCGGCTCATGTCGCATGCGACCCCGCGGTGAGCTTGACGTTAGGCTTGGAGAGCGGACAATCACATTCTAGTCTTGACGCCCTGAGCCGACGAGGGGCGATGCTCCTGCCGCAAGAGTGGGGCGGTGTCCCGGCCGTCGGTTGGACAGAGCTTTTCGTCGCCTTGAACGACACGGATTGGGGTGCTCGAGCCGGCTTCGACCGCGTCCGGGCCTTCATCGGCCTCGAGCTGCCGATCGGTGGGAAATCGACGGTCGAGATCGGCTGACTGAACCGGACGGCTCGGACGCAGGCCAGCGGGATTGAGCTGGATCACATCCTGTCGCTCAATCTTTTCGTTCGATCCTGAGAGGCTCGACGCGTCGCGGTCGACGCCGGCTCGGCGAGGATCGCGGACATCGACCCAGGGGAGCGGTGACGATCCGTTCAGCACCGCTCCTGGTCAAACGCGGCGGATCTCAGAAGACCTGCGCCCCGCCCTCGTTCCGCTTCGGTGCGCCCGGCACGCCGGCCTCCGTATCCGCTCGGTCGGCGGCCCGCTTGTCGAGCGCCCGCTCCACCACCTTGGCGAGCCCGACCATGATCTTGTCGAGTTCGTAGTCCTTCGGCGTGTAGACGGCGGTGACGCCCATGTTCTTGAGCACCAGCTCGTCCTCGGTCGAAATGATGCCGCCGACGACGACCGGCACGTGATCGAGCCCGGCCTCGCGCAGCTTGGCCTTCACCTCGCGCACCAGTGGGACGTGGCTGCCCGACAGCACCGAGAGGCCGATGACGTGGGCGCCGCGTTCCTTCGCCTTGGCGACGATCTCGGTCGGCGTCTGGCGGATGCCGTCATAGGTCACGTCGAAGCCGACGTCGCGGGCGCGCAGCGCGATCTGCTCGGCACCGTTGGAGTGGCCGTCGAGGCCCGGCTTGCCGACGACGAGGCGGGGCGT
The DNA here is from genome assembly GCF_004683995.1 of Methylorubrum sp. Q1. Classification (NCBI taxonomy): domain Bacteria; kingdom Pseudomonadati; phylum Pseudomonadota; class Alphaproteobacteria; order Hyphomicrobiales; family Methylobacteriaceae; genus Methylorubrum; species Methylorubrum sp. Q1. The sequence continues at coordinate 20,599 of NZ_SRHQ01000030.1, forward strand.
CTCGCCGAGCCGTTCGCCGAGATCGGCGATGAGCAGGCGGGCATCCTCCGCCGCCCCGGAGGTGACGGTCTGCAGTGTCACGCCCGTCGGAGCGCGGTACTCGCCGAATACCTCGCGCAGGCGCTGGCCCCACTCGCCGGTCGTCACGCCCGCTTTCGCGGCGGCGATGGAGGGTGGCATGATGTTGGTGCCCGAGCGCGCGGCCTGTTCCAGATCCGCGAGCGCTTGGCCGACCGCGCGGTCGTCGCGCTTGGAGCGCCACTCGCGGATGCGGGCTTCGGCCTCCATCTCCACCGTCTCCGAGACGGTGAAGATCGCGCCGTCCCCGGCCGTCAGCGGCGAGGGTTCGCCCTGCTGCCACTTGTTCACGCCGACGACGATCTGCTCGCCCTTCTCGATCGCCGAGATGCGCCGGGCATTCGACTCGACCAGCGCCCGCTTGAGTTCGCCCGCCTCCACCGCCGTGACCGCTCCGCCGATCTCGGCGATGCGCGTCAGCTCGGCCCGGGTCTGCTCCTTGAGCGCCTCGACGCGGGCCTCGATCACCGTCGAGCCGTCGAAGATGTCGTCGTATTCGAGCAGGTCGGTCTCGAAGGCGAGGATCTGCTGCATCCGCATCGACCATTGCTGGTCCCACGGGCGCGGCAGGCCGAGCGCCTCGTTCCAGGCCGGAAGCTGCACCGCGCGGGCGCGGGCGCGCTTCGAGAGTGTCACCGCCAGCATCTCGATGAGGATGCGGTGGACGTTGTTCTCGGGCTGCTGCTCCGTCAGTCCGAGGCTGTTGACCTGCACGCCGTAGCGGAAAATCCGCTTCTTGGCGTCGGTGATGCCGTAGCGCTCCTGGGCGATCTCGTCCCACAGCTCGGCGAATGCCCGCATCTTGCAGATCTCGGTGACGAACCGCATGCCGGCGTTCACGAAGAACGAGATCCGGCTGAAGACATCGGAGAAGCTGGCCTCGTCGAAATCGGGATCGTCGCGCACCGTGTCGAGCACGGCGATGGCGATGGCCAGCGCGTAGGACAGTTCCTGAACCGGCGTCGCCCCCGCCTCCTGCAGATGGTAGGAGCAGACGTTCATCGGGTTCCACTTGGGCACGTTTTTGGTCGTGAACAGGATCACGTCCTTGGTGAGCCGAAGCGAGGGCGCGGGCGGAAACACGTAGGTGCCGCGCGAGAGATATTCCTTGATAATGTCGTTCTGCGTGGTGCCCTGGAGTGCCGCGAGCGGCGCGCCCTGCTCCTCGGCGACCGCGAGATAGAGCGACAACAGCCACGGCGCCGTGGCGTTGATCGTCATCGAGGTGTTCATCTGCGCCAGCGGGATCTGGTCGAACAGGGCCCGCATGTCGCCGAGATGCGCGATCGAGACGCCGACCTTGCCGACCTCGCCGCGGGCGAGTTCGTGATCCGGGTCGTAGCCGGTCTGCGTCGGAAGATCGAAGGCGACCGAGAGGCCGGTCTGACCCTTGGCGAGGTTGCCGCGATAGAGCTTGTTCGACTCCGCCGCCGTGGAATGCCCCGCATAGGTGCGGATGATCCACGGCTTGTCGCGCTTGACCTCGGCGACGCTCGCTTGCGCGCTCATCCCACTCGACTCCCTGTCCGATGCGATCGCGCGCCTCGATGCGCGGCCGTTGGCCGGCACCGTAGCGAAGCCGCCGCGTCGCGTCATCTGGGAGAAAGGTCGAGGGTGCGTGCCTCAAGCCCTGGAAAAACTTGATGTGGTGGTGAAGCGGATTTGTCGTTGGGCCGCCGGCTCCCGACACAATGCGAGCCCTCGGCGCCGTTCAATTTGCAGCGATCTCTCGACCGTACGGCGACAGATGCTCCGTATCGTTGCAGAATCGAATGGCTCCAAGTTCGGCCTCGCGCGTTGGGGCGGCAACGTTCGCACGGCGTAAAGCTGGTTGCGACGCCCGCCCGCAGAGGCATCGACAAGGAGAAACATGCGATGGCAGACCAGGGCCCGCGCCTGACCACAGCTTTCGGAAACCCGATTTCCGACAACCAGAATTCGCTCACCGCCGGCCCGCGCGGCCCGGTGTTGATGCAAGACTACCATCTCATCGAGAAGATGGCCCACTTCAACCGGGAGCGGATCCCGGAGCGAGTGGTGCACGCCAAGGGCTACGGCGCCTACGGCACGTTCCGGCTCACCAAGAGTCTGTCCGAGTTCACCCGCGCCAAGGTTCTGACCGAAATCGGCAAGGACGTGCCGATGGTCGCCCGCTTCTCGACCGTCGGCGGCGAGTCCGGTTCGGCCGACACCGCGCGCGACCCGCGCGGCTTCGCCCTCAAGTTCTACACGGAGGAGGGCAACTGGGATCTCGTCGGCAACAACACGCCGATCTTCTTCGTGCGCGACGCGATCAAGTTCTCGGACTTCATCCGCACCCAGAAGCGCGATCCGCGCACCCACCTCAAGCCGCATTGGCGCCGCTGGGATTTCTGGAGCCTGTCGCCGGAGGCGATCCATCAGGTCATGTTCCTGTATTCGGATCGGGGCACGCCGAAATCGGCGCGCTTCATGAACGGTTACGGCTCGCACACCTTCTCGCTGTGGAACGACCGGGGCGAGCGCCACTGGGTGAAGTTCCACTTCCACACCAAGCAGGGCATCCAGAACTTCTCGGCCGATGAGGCCGATGAGGTGGCGGGCAAGGATCCGGACTACTCCTCCGCCGATCTCTCCAACGCCATCGAGAAGGGCGACTTCCCGAAATGGAAAGTCTCCGTCCAGCTCATGCCGGAGCTGGAGGCCGACACCTACCGCATCAATCCGTTCGACCTCACCAAGGTCTGGCCGCACAGCGACTATCCGCTGATCGAGATCGGCGAGATGGAGCTGAACCGCAATCCCGAGAACTACTTCGCCGAGATCGAGCAATCCGCCTTCGAGCCCTCGAACGTGGTGCCCGGCATCGGCTTCTCGCCGGACAAGATGCTGCAGAACCGGGTGCTGTCCTATGCCGACGCGCACCGCTACCGGCTCGGCGTGAACTACCAACAGATCCCCGTGAACCAAGCGAAGAACGCTGACGTTCAGACCTATCACCGCGACGGCGCCATGCGCACCGACGGCAATCACGGCGCCCAGGTCGATTACGAGCCGAACTCTTTCGGCGGTCCGAAACAGGACCCGTCCTTCAGCGAGCCGCCGCTGCGGATACGGGGTGATGCCGGCCGCTACGGATGGCCGGGCGACGACGAGGATCTCTACGGCCAGCCCAAGCTGTTCTGGACCAAGGTGCTCGACGAGGGCGGCCGCAAGCGGCTCGTCGAAAACATCGTGACCTCCATGGGCGACAGCCCGCGCAACATTCAGGAGCGGATGATCGCTCACTGGTTCAAGGTGCACGAGGATTTCGGGCGCGGCGTCGCGCGAGGGCTAGGCATCGACACCGCGAGGGCCGCCGCCGAGTAGTCATCTCAACGTTATTTTGAATACAGGGGCATCGGCTTCGGTCGGTGCCTCTTTTTTGTGCGGATGTGCCAAAGCCTTGCCTTTTAGGCCACTTGGAAGGCCGGAAACATCGTGCTTATAGCGTCGGCCAAGGTCGCGCGGTTCGTCACGCGCGTGCCAGGATAGACAGGGAGTGCCACGATGGCTGCAAGCGCAGCACCGGCCTGGACCGGGCAGACGGCGGAAGCCAAGGACCTTTACGAGCTCGGCGAGATCCCCCCGCTCGGCCACGTGCCTGCCAAGATGTATGCCTGGGCGATCCGCCGCGAGCGCCACGGGCCGCCGGAACAGTCGCACCAACTTGAAGTGCTGCCCGTTTGGGAGATCGGCGACGACGAGGTGCTCGTCTACGTCATGGCCGCAGGCGTGAACTACAACGGTGTCTGGGCCGGCCTCGGCGAGCCGATCTCGCCCTTCGACGTGCACAAGGGCGAGTACCACATCGCCGGCTCGGACGCGTCGGGCATCGTCTGGAAGGTCGGCGCCAAGGTGAAGCGCTGGAAGGTCGGCGATGAGGTCATCGTCCACTGCAACCAGGACGACGGCGACGACGAGGAGTGCAACGGCGGCGACCCGATGTTCTCGCCGACCCAGCGGATCTGGGGTTACGAGACCGGCGACGGTTCGTTCGCGCAATTCTGCCGGGTGCAGTCGCGCCAGCTCATGGCCCGCCCCAAGCACCTGACCTGGGAGGAGGCGGCCTGCTACACGCTGACGCTGGCCACCGCCTACCGCATGCTGTTCGGCCACGCGCCGCACACCGTTCGTCCGGGCCAGAACGTGCTGATCTGGGGCGCCTCCGGTGGCCTCGGCGTGTTCGGCGTCCAGCTCTGCGCGGCTTCGGGCGCCAACGCGATCGCCGTGATCTCGGACGAGTCGAAGCGCGACTACGTGATGAGCCTCGGTGCCAAGGGCGTCATCAACCGCAAGGACTTCGCCTGCTGGGGGCAGCTCCCCACGGTCAACAGCCCTGAATACAACACCTGGCTCAAGGAAGCCCGGAAGTTCGGCAAGGCGATCTGGGACATCACCGGCAAGGGCAACGACGTCGACATCGTGTTCGAGCACCCCGGTGAGCAGACCTTCCCGGTCTCGACTCTGGTGGCCAAGCGCGGCGGCATGATCGTGTTCTGCGCCGGCACCACAGGCTTCAACATCACCTTCGACGCCCGCTACGTCTGGATGCGGCAGAAGCGCATTCAGGGCTCGCACTTCGCCCACCTCAAGCAGGCCTCCGCCGCCAACCAGTTCGTGATGGACCGGCGGGTCGATCCCTGCATGAGCGAGGTGTTCCCCTGGGACAAGATCCCGGCGGCGCACACCAAGATGTGGAAGAACCAGCACCCGCCGGGCAACATGGCGGTGCTCGTCAACGCGACGCGCGCGGGTCTGCGCACGGTCGAGGACGTGATCGAGGCCGGTCCGCTCAAGGCGATGTAAGCCGTTCGATCCGACCGAAAGGAACGCCCGCGCTTCCGCTTGGAGGCGCGGGCGTTCTCGTTTCGACGCGTCAGCGCACCCGGTCGATCGGTCGTTGCGGTGTGCCGATCGTGGTGTGGAACGGTCGTTCGCCGCCGCCCTTCTCGAAGGCGACGATGCTGTCGTAGACGTGGATCGCGCCGATGCTCCGGCCGATCTCCTGCGCGCTCCGGTCGTGATACCAGGCGTGCATGTCGTCGATGAATGCCTTGGTCATCTCGAGGAACGTGCCCCGGCGGCGATAGCCGCCCTCGTAGTCACGCCAGTACGATGTGTGCAGGTCTTCAGCGACGTAGAGACCGTCCTGCGCCAGGAGCGGAAACAGCGTCTCGAAGGTGACGCGTTGGTGGCTCGCGACGTGGCTGCCGTCGTCCAGGACGACATCGACGCCGCCCATCTCCTCGACCACGGACCGAAGGAAGACGGGGTCGGCCTGCGAGCCGATACGGACCTGCGCGGCGTGACCGTCGAACACCGCGCAGCGCGGATCGACATCGATGCCGTAGAGGATGGCGCTCGGTCCGAAGAAGCGACGCCAGAGGTCGAGGGAGCCTCCCTCGTAGACGCCGATCTCGAGAAAGCGCAGCGGTCGGCCGTCCGGCCTGCCGTCGCGGAAGGGCGCGAACAGCCGGCTGTAGATCGGCAGGAAGTGGTTCCACTTGTTGATCAGGTGGTCGCCGTCATAGCCGTAGAACAGCTTCGAGAAGGCGTCGTCGCCCCGCGTCTTCACCTCGGCCAGATCGCGATAGAAATCATTGGCCGGGCTGTCGCGAAACAAGCCGGCCGATTTGGCGACGGACTTGAGTGCGCGCTTGATCTGCGGATGATTGTGCAGCGTTCGTTTGAGAAGCGTCATGCCGAGATGCGGCCCGTCGTGCTGTTCGAGGTCGCGCGCACGAAGCACGACCCGGCGCAGCTCGTAAAGCCGGCCGGGTCGAACGAACGCGAGAGAGGACGCTGGTCGGGCTCAGGCCTCGCCGCGGGCGACGAGGGCCTCATATTCGGGGACTTCGAGCCGGCCTTCCTTGGCGACGCGCGCCTTGTCCTCGTCGCTGATGACGTCACCGGCGAGGTCGAGCCGCTTCCAGGCCGCGAGCGGCGTCTCGCGGCCGGGGCGGGGGACATACTTGTTCTGCTCGAGCTTTTTGTACTTATGGATGTAGCGCGGGCAGTTGATCCAGATTTTTGTCACATCGATCCGCACGAGATACTTCGCCTCCGTGTACTCGGCCATCAGCGGATCGTTGCGCAGCAGCGAGGCGTGACCCTGAACCCGGATGCGGTGCGGCGTCTCGAAGTCGATGAACAGGAGGCCGATCTTGGCCTGCCCCGCGATGTTGCCCATCGAGTAGAACATCCCGTTGCCGTCGAAGCCGGGGAAGACCAGCGTCGAGCCGTCGACCACCTTCACGAAGCCGGTCGGGCCGCCCTTGTAGGAAACGGTCGGCATGCCGTCGGGATCGACGGTCGAGAGGAAGAACATATCGCGCGAGGCGATGAAGGCGGCCTCGTCGGGTTGGATCGTCTCGTGCACCCAATCCTCGTCGAGGCGCACGGCGAGCTTGGTGGTGCCGAATTCCTCCTGGAGGGCGCGGTGCGCCTCCGAGTAGAGTGATGCCATCTGCGTCTCCTCCGGGGCCCGTTGCTCGGGCCTCCTCGGGGAGCGTTTAAGGCAAAGATCCAATGCCGCAAACGGGGCCGCGAAAAAGGCCGGTCACGCTCGCGCGAACCGGCCTTCGTCATCGTGGCGGAGGCCGGGGCAGCCCGGTCTCCGAGTCCGGAAAGGTCAGTTCTTGGTCTTGTCGACCAAGGCCTTCTCGGAGATCCAGGGCATCATGCCGCGGAGCTTGGCGCCGACTTCCTCGATCGGGTGGGCGGCGAGCTTGGCGCGGGTGGCCTTGAACGAGGTCTGGCCGACCTTGTTCTCCAGCATCCAGTTGCGGGTGAAGATGCCCGACTGGATGTCGTTGAGGACGCGCTTCATCTCGGCCTTGGTCTCGGGCGTGACGATGCGCGGGCCGGTGACGTACTCGCCGTACTCGGCGGTGTTCGAGATCGAGTAGTTCATGTTGGCGATGCCGCCCTCGTAGATGAGGTCGACGATCAGCTTCACTTCGTGCAGACACTCGAAATAGGCCATCTCGGGGGCGTATCCCGCCTCGACCAGCGTCTCGAAACCGGCCTTGATCAGCTCGACGAGGCCGCCGCAGAGCACGGCCTGCTCACCGAACAGGTCGGTCTCGCACTCTTCCTTGAAGGTCGTCTCGATGATGCCGGCGCGGCCGCCGCCATTGGCCGAGGCGTAGGAGAGGCCGAGGTCGTGGGCGTTGCCCGAGGCGTCCTGGGCGATGGCGATCAGGGTCGGCACGCCGCCGCCCTTGAGGTACTCGCCGCGCACCGTGTGGCCGGGGCCCTTCGGGGCGACCATGAGCACGTCGAGGTCCTTGCGGGGCTCGATCAGGTTGAAGTGCACGTTGAGGCCGTGGGCGAACAGGAGCGCGGCGCCCTGCTTCATGTTCGGCTCCAGCGACTCCTTGTAGATGTCGCCCTGCAGCTCGTCCGGGGTGAGCATCATCACCACGTCGCCCCACTTGGCGGCGTCGGCGACGTTCATCACCTTGAAGCCCTCGTGCTCGGCCTTCTTGGCGGTGGCGGAGCCTTCGCGCAGCGCGATGACGATGTCCTTGACGCCCGAATCGCGCAGGTTCAGCGCATGGGCATGGCCCTGGGAGCCGTAGCCGACGATGACGACGTTCTTGCCCTTGATCAGGTTCAGGTCGGCATCGCGATCGTAATAGACGCGCATGGTGGTGTCCTCTCTCGTGTGAGTGGTTTCGGTTCAGGGTTTCGCCCGGCCGTAAAGGGCCAGGAACTGCTCGACGGCACGGGCCGCGTCGCTCCGGATCCCGGCGGCGTCGAGATCGAGCGCGTCGCCGAGAAGAAGTCGGATCTGGATATCGCGGCCGACCAGACCAAAGAAGGTCCGGAAGGCCGCCTCGCTGTCATCGAAGGCGAGAAGTCCGGCCGCGCGGCCCGCCTCCAACACCGGCTTCACCCGCTCGCCGATGGCGAAGCGGCCGTTGGCCAGCACGATGCCGCCCAGATTGCTCTTGCGGGACCCCGCATCGGCGATGGCGATGCGGTTGAGCGCGACCGAGGTCGGGCTGGCAATGACCGCGAGCCAGCTCTCGGCGAAATCGAGGAGATTCTTGCGCAAGGCGACGGCATCCAGCCCGCTCACGACGTAGCGGCCGGCATGGACGCGCGAGGCCTGCCAGCGCACGGTCGCGGTGAGCAGGCCGTCACGGTCGCCGAACCAGCGATAGAGCGTCTCTTTCGAGCAGCTCGCCCGGCGCGCCACCGCGTCCATGGTGAGCGGATCACGTCCATCGACCATCAGCGCCAACGCGGCATCCAGCACTGCCTGCTGGCGCGGGGTGGGTGTTTCGGCCGAAAGCTCGTCGGTGATGAAGGGGCTCGCCTGCATGATCCGGTTGCTAAGCAGTACCGTACCGTACGGTACGCTCGTCTAGCCGACCCGGCCGCCTGGGACAAGCGGGGTGGGTGACATCGTCCTCACCCTCTCACGGTCACGTTTCTGTCGCCGCCTTGCGGAACCCGCTTGCCGAGCGCCCGGCCTCGGCGTATACGGCCCTCCGTCGCCACAGCGACGCCCGTGCCGCCCACCCGCGGCGGCACGCTGGGTGCTTGGGTGCGTAGCTCAGCGGGAGAGCATTCGCTTCACACGCGAAGGGTCACAGGTTCGATCCCTGTCGCGCCCACCACCGCCCCTCCACGATACATCGGTCGTTCTCTTCACAAACAGCGTCCATGCCGCCATCGGCAGGCATTTGACGCGTGCACGTCTGCGTGGTGGGTTACGCGGCGATTCGCATCATTTATGAGTTTGCGGAGACCGCCTGTTGCCGATCCTCATCATTTTCACCGCCGTCATCGTCAGCGTTTTGATCTGGCTTCTGCGGGCCCATTACGCGGTCAAGCAGCTCAAAGAAATCGATCAGGACACCAAGGGACTTCAGCACAAGGCGAAGTCGGCCTTCGCGAATTTCGTCGGGACACCGTTGCAGCGGGTGAACGACGTGCGGCTCGCAGCCGTCATCCTGATGATCCAGATCGTGCGGACCGGCAGCCCGATCACGGCGTCCGAGAAGAGCCGCATCCTCGAACTCATGGAAAAGCCGCTGGAGATCCAGACGATCTCCGCAACCTTCGAGCGGGCGTGGCGCTACACGCAGGAGCGCCTCCCGTTCTCACTCGTCGCCGACCCGCTGCTGCCGCTGTTTCGCGAAAAGCTGACGGGCGAGGAGCGGATGCAACTCGTCGACATGCTGACGAAGGTCGCCTCCGCCCATTCCGCTCCGAGCGAGCTGCAGCGCGAGGCACTGACGCGGCTCAAGCGTCGGCTGATCGCCGGCAAGCCGGAATTGGCGACAAGCCGCGCCGGCAACTTCGGATAGACCGGACGCCCCTCGAATAAAAAAGGCCGCCCCGAAGGACGGCCCGCCGTGGATCCCGCTGTCAGAGCGGGATGTTGTCGTGCTTCTTCCAGGGCTGCTCCATCTCCTTGGTGCGCAGCATCCCGAGCGCCCGGGCGATCCGCTTGCGGGTGGAGTGGGGCATGATCACTTCGTCGATGTAGCCGCGCTCGGCTGCCACGAAGGGCGAGAGGAAGCGGTCCTCATATTCCTTCGTCCGCTCGGCGATCTTGTCCGCATCGCCGATCTCGGCGCGGAAGATGATCTCGACCGCTCCCTTGGCGCCCATCACCGCGATCTGCGCCGTCGGCCACGCGTAGTTCAGGTCGGCGCCGACATGCTTGGAGGCCATGACGTCGTAGGCGCCGCCGAAGGCCTTGCGGGTGATGATGGTCACGAGCGGCACCGTCGCCTGGCTGTAGGCGAAGAGCAGCTTGGCGCCGTGCTTGATCAGGCCGCCATATTCCTGCGCCGTGCCCGGCAGGAAGCCCGGCACGTCGACGAAGGTGACGATCGGGATCGAGAAGGCGTTGCAGAAGCGCACGAAGCGGGCCGCCTTGCGGGAGGCGTCCGAATCGAGCACGCCGGCCAGCACAAGCGGCTGGTTGGCGACGAAACCGACGGTGCGGCCCTCGACGCGGCCGAAGCCGGTGATGATGTTGCGGGCATAGGCCGCCTGGATCTCGAAGAAGTCGCCCTCGTCCACGACGCGGCGGATCAGTTCGCCCATGTCGTAGGGCTTGTTCGGGTTGTCTGGGATCAGCGTGTCGAGCGACTTGTCGAGGCGGTTGACGTCGTCGAAGCTCTCGATCTCCGGCACGCCCTCGATGTTGTTGGCGGGCAGGAAGTCGAGCAACCGGCGGATCTGGAGGATCGCCTCGACATCGTTCTCGAACGAACCGTCGGCGATCGAGGACTTCGAGGTGTGGACCTTGGCGCCACCGAGTTCCTCGGCGGTCACGACCTCGTTGGTGACGGTCTTCACCACGTCGGGGCCGGTCACGAACATGTAGCTGGTATCGCGCACCATGAAGATGAAGTCGGTCATGGCCGGCGAGTAGACGTCGCCGCCCGCGCACGGCCCCATGATGACCGAGATCTGCGGGATCACGCCGGACGCCGCGACGTTGCGGCGGAACACCTCGCCGTAGCCGCCGAGCGCCGCCACGCCCTCTTGGATGCGGGCGCCGCCGGCATCGAAGATGCCGATGATCGGCGCGCGCATCTTCAGCGCCATATCCTGAACCTTGACGATCTTGGCCGCGTGCGCCTCGGAGAGCGAGCCGCCGAACACCGTGAAGTCCTTCGAGAACAGGAAGACGGTGCGCCCGTTCACGGTGCCCCAGCCGGTGACGACGCCGTCGCCGGGGATCTTCTGCTTCTCCATGCCGAAATCGGTGGAGCGGTGCTGCACGAACATGTCGAACTCCTCGAACGACCCATGGTCGAGCAGGAGTTCGATGCGCTCGCGCGCCGTGAGCTTGCCGCGCTTGTGCTGCGCCTCGAGCCGCTTTTCCCCGCCGCCGAGACGGGCCTGTGCGCGACGCTCCTCAAGCTTCTCGAGAATGTCCTTCATGGTGCTGGCGAGACTCCCTGGGGATCGAAATCGTTTTTTGAATACAGATCAAAGCGTAAGAGCTTGACCTTGCATCGATCGATCGCCCTTAGCACGCGTTCCCGCCCTCGGAAACGGCCGGCGACGCGGCGAGAGCATCGTCCTTTCTTCCGAACGCCGGTGGTCACCGTTCGGGCCGATGCTCGACCGCGGCCAATCCGCGTGCTTCGCGGTTGAGATGATGGCCCCGGCCCGAAGGCTGGGGCCGCGCGCGCTCAGACATTCGCTACGGACGAACGCGCGTCCTCAGCCCTTCTTGATCAGCGGCGCTGGCTCGACCGGTGCGGGCGGGGGTTTGGTCGCGCAGGCGGCGGCGCTCAGGGTAAGCACGGCCGTGATGGTGGCAAGGGCGATCCGCCGGGTGTTGAGTCGAAGGGTCGTCACGGTTCGTCTCCAAGAGTTGGACGATGCCAAAAATGGAGCAGGAACAGGCCAACCCGATAGTGCGCCGAAGTTACACTTCGACTTGATAACGGCAGGTTATTATCATCGATCGAAGAAGAGGCATCGTGCCTTATCAGTGATCGCTACCGCATGATTCGTATGCTCGCGGCCACTCAATTGGGTCGCTGCGCCACCATCGCCGCGGTCTCGAATTCCGCACGGCGGTGGGCGAGGCGCGCTTCGGCCTCCGCGTCGCGCCCCCAGACGCTCGCTTGATAGGTCTCGTCCACATGTGCCGCCGCCCAAGCGTCGTCCGCGCTCAGACGGCCGTGCAGAACGGCGAGCGCGATCACGAGCGAGCCGGTCAGTGTCGTGAGTGTGTGGAGGGCCGCGAGGCGGAACGGGTCGTCCACCGCCTCGATCGCGGCGCGCAACGCGGCGACCGAACCCTCCGGCTGCTCGACATGCATCACCCCCTCGGCGAGGAAAAGCCGCGCGCCGAGCGTCTCGGCCACCCAAGCCACGAGCGGGTCCCAGGCCTCCGCCTGAACGGCGACGAGGCGTTCGGGCGAGCCGGCCCGGTAGGCCACGAGATCGGTGCTGGCAAAGGCGGCGAGATCCTCCGCGACCGCGGCGCGGCGCTCGACCACGCCGTCGATCGTGGTGTTGACGAGGCGGGTCAGCGGCATGGTGCGCGGGTCGATCACCGCCACTTGCGCCTCCCATTCCGCCGCGAGCGCGTCGCCCAGCACCCGATCGGGCACCATCAGCGGCCGGCGGCCCGGTGTGTTGGCACCGCGCCCGTCGAGGACGAGGCGGAAGCCGCCCTCGGTCTCCGCGAGGCCGGCCTGCGCGTAGAAGCGCTTCGGCAGCGTCGGCCCCGTCCCGGCGCGAGAGGCCTGGACGCGGTCGGGCTTTCCGTCCTCGCCGGGTTCGGCCAGCCAATCACGGGTGACGTCGTCGCCTGAAGTGCTCATGGTCCGCAGATAGGATTTCTCGTCGCCTCGCGCGAGTCTCCGGCGCGGCGGAGGATGCGCCTATTGGGTCGCGAGCCGTTCCGTCACCGGGCCGGGCTGCGAACCGTCCAGGGGGCCGGAGAACAGGTCGCTCAAGGTCGCAGCCGAATCGACGACCGTGACCGCACCCGCGCTGAACAGGGCGCCGGGGGTATGGTAGCCCCAGCCGACGCCGATGGCGGCCACGCTCGCGCTCCTGGCCATCATCATATCGAAGGTCGTGTCGCCGATCATCACGGTCATCGACGGTTCGGCGCCGGTCTCGGCCATGGCCTGAAGCAGCATGGCCGGATCGGGCTTGGAGGGGGCGTCGTCGGCGGTCTGGATCGTGGCGAACCAGCGCTCCCAGCCATACTTGTCCACGAGATGATCGACGCCCCGGCGCGACTTGCCGGTCGCGATGCCGAGCTGGATGTCGTCGCGGCGGTGCAGGCGCTCGACCAACTCGGCCATTCCCGGAAACAGCGGCTCCTCATAGTCGGGATCGATCCGCAGCGCCTGGAACGCCTTGCGATAGCTGTGCGAGAGCGATTCGATCGGCCCGGCCTCGCCGACGAGGCGACGGAACGCTTCGGGCAGGGACAGCCCGACGACGGACAGCGCCTCCTTGCGCGGGGGCGCGACCAGGCCATGCTCGGAGAAGGCGCGGTGCTGCGCCTCCACGATCAGGTGCTGGCTGTCGATGAGGGTGCCGTCGACATCGAAGACGATCAGCTTGAGCACGGCCGGAGCGCCCCGTCGGCTCATGGCCTGCGAGCGGGCGCCGGCTGCGAGGCCGGGCGCCGCTCGTAACCGAGGCGGCAGCGAACGAGGAAGCGTCGGCGGACGCCGCCGGACAGCCTGCGGCGGTGCGATTCGCGGTTGCACGCGGCGTAGGAGATGCGGCGTCGGCGCTCCGAGGCCCGCATGCCCTGGCCCGGAGGGCGCGCCGCCGGTGCCGCCTGAGCCGGGGGAGGAGCCGCCTTGTCGGATGCGCCTTGGGGCTGCCCCGGCGATTGTCCTTGGGGTTGCCCCAGTGCGCCATCGGCGGGAGGTGCCGCACCAGCCGGCGCAGCGGCGCAGAGTAGGCCGGCCAACGCGACGGACAACAGGGTGACGGGCCTCATGCGATCCTGAACCTCGTTGTATCGGCCCGTGGCAGGCAAAGGGCTTCAACAGTCCCGGCGGGGCCCCCTTGCCTCAGCCCGTCGATTCGAACTTCGGCAACGGGATCCGGGTCTGAACGCGGTGCCGATAGAAGCACCTCGCGGTGTCCTCGTCCACGCGGCGGACTGACGAAGCAAGAGTTATGGCAACAGGCCCGTGTTCCAAGGCGCTCCTCGCTTTCGTGAAGCGCCTCGGATCGTTTCAGGCTTCCGGCGCTTCGACGATCGGGTCGTAGCGGGCGGCATCGAATCCGAGCAGGTTCCAGCTCTGCGCCATGTGCGGCGGCAGCGGGGCGCTGACATCGACCGGCTGGCCGGTGCGCGGATGCGGGATCACGATGCGGCGGGCGAGAAGGTGCAGGCGGTTCTGAATGCCGCCGGGCAGCTCCCAATTCTCCACGTCGAAATATTTCGGGTCGCCGACGATCGGGTGGCCGATATGCGCAGCGTGGGCCCGCAACTGGTGCGTCCGCCCGGTGACGGGTTTCAGCGACAGCCATGCCAGCTTCTGCGCCGCCTGATCGACCGTGGCGTAGTAGGTGAGCGCGTGGCTGGCGCCCTCGTCGCCGTGTTTGGCGACGCGCATCCGCGCATCGGCATCGGTCGGCTCGTCCTTGACGAGATAGGTTGAGACCCGGCCCTGGCGGGTGCGGGGCACGCCCGCCACCAGCGCCCAGTAGATCTTGCGCGCGGCGCGGGAGCGGAAGCTTTTAGCCAAAGTCGCGGCCGCCAGACGCGTCTTGGCGACGATCAGGCAGCCCGCCGTGTCCTTGTCGAGGCGGTGGACGAGGCGTGGGCGCTGCCCGTCCGGCCCGGTCAGTGCCTCCAGCAGGCCGTCGACGTGGCGCACCGTGCCCGAGCCGCCTTGCACCGCGAGGCCGAACGGCTTGTTGAGGATCATCATGTCCGCATCCTCGTAGAGGATCAGCGAACGCAGGAACTCGGCGTCCCCGTCGATCTTGGCGGCGCTGCGCGGCCTTTCGGTCGGCTGGTCCAGCTTGAGCGGCGGCACCCGCACGCTCGAACCCGGCTCCAGCCGGTCGCTCGGCTTGGCGCGCTTGCCATCGACCCGCAGCTCGCCCTTGCGGACGATGCTCTGCACGCGGGTGAAGGGAAGCTGCGGAAAGCGCGCGCCGAGAAAGCGGTCGATGCGCATCCCCGCCTCGTCGGGGTCCACGGTCAGCGTCTGCACGCCGCTCGCCAGCGTCGCCGAGGCCGCAGCCCGCTGTTCGCGGCGCGTCGGGCCGGCCAGGGCCTCCGCGGGCGGCGCCTTGGCCAGGTCAGGCTTGGCCGGGTCGGGCTTGGCCACGGATGACTTTGCGAAAGATGGCTTTGCGAAGGATGACTTGGGAGAGGGGGGCTTGGCAGACGGCGCTTTGGCGCGAGCGCGCGGCGCATCCGGCTTCGATGCGGCGGCTTCGGGCACGCGCTTCGGGCGCGGTGCGCCCTCTCCCGCCGCGCCGTCATCCCAGGGCGAGCGTTCGGCGGCGTCCTCGCCGCGGTTGCGGGCGGCGCGCTGCGCCGCGTCTTTGGCGGAGGTGCGCGGCCCCGTGCCGGCACGCGGCGCGAACCCGCTGGGTCCGCGTTTTGCGCCGGACCCGCGATGTGGTGGACGTCCCTTCATGTGCCGCTGCTATCACCCTGAGATGACGGCGCAAAGCGCTGCGGCCGGTTGCGTGGCAGAATCCTTGCCAACGATCCCTCGGCGCGCAGAGGCGGCGAGCCCTGGCCACCGGTACCACTTCCACTCGTCGGTGAACGGCCGGGATCGATCCGACCGTCTGCACACCCTGCGAAAGCCGCTCTCGAAAGTGGGGGCAGCAGGAGGGCGAGTGGCGCCGAACCGGTGTCTCAGGCCGCCAACCGCGCCGCCTCCAGGGTGAGGCCGAGGCCGACCGAACCGAACGTGTCGCCATCGACCACCCGCGCGCCCGGCACGCAGGCGGTCAGCGCCGCGCGCACATGCGGCAAGCCGGTCGAGCCGCCGGTGAGGAACAGCGCGTCGATCCGATCGGCCGTCAGCCCGGCCTGATTGAGGCAGCGGCCGATCCGCTGCGCCATGCGACGCGCGAGGTCATCGGTATGTCCGGCCAGCCGTGCCCGATCGACATCCGCCGCGAGGCCCGATTCGACCCATTCGAGATCGACCGTGCCGGCCCCCGCATCGGAGGCGGCGATCTTGGCGCCCTCCACCGCCATGGCGAGGGAATGCCCGCGCTCCGCTTCGACGACGGTGCGCAGACGGGTCACGAGTTCCGGCCGGGCGGCATCGCGCACCACCTCGTCGATCTCGCGCAGGGTCTTGGGATTATAGAGCCGGTTGATGCTCGACCATGTGGCGAGGTCGTGGAAATAGGCGTTCGGCACCGCGAGGTCCGCACGCTTCATCGGGCTCCCGAGCCCGAGGAGCGGCATCACCGCGCCGAGGCTCAGGTTCCGGTCGAAATCGGTGCCGCCGATGCGGATGCCGTCATTGGCCAGAATGTCTTCGGCCCGCTCGTCGCGCCGATGCCGCTCGGGCGAGAGCCGGACGATGGAAAAGTCCGAAGTGCCGCCGCCGATATCGGCGATCAGCGCGATCTCCTCCGACGTCACCGTGCGCTCGTAATCGAGCGCGGCCGCGATCGGCTCGTACTGGAAGCGAACGTGGCGGAAGCCGATGCTCTCGGCGATCCGCCGCAGCGTGTCTTCCGCCTTGCGGTCGGCGGCCGGATCGTTGTCGACGAAATGGACCGGGCGCCCATGCACCACGGTGTCGAGTTCGACGCCGGCTTCCGCCTCGCCGCGCGCCTTAACCAGGGTGAGATAGCGGGCGATGACGTCGCGGAAGCGGATGCGCTCGCGCCCGACCGGCGTGGTCTCCTCGATTAGGGGGGAGCCGAGCACGGACTTGAGCGCCCGCATCAGCCGGCCGGGCGTGCCCTCGACATAGGCCTCGATCGCCCCTCGCCCGATTTGCGCCTCCTGGCCGGGTGCGAAGAAGATCGCGCTCGGCAGGGTGCGGTGCGTCCCCTCCAGCGGCACCAGGGTCGGGCGGGCGCCCGTGCCGATCCCGAGGGTGGTGTTGGACGTGCCGAAATCGAGGCCGCAGGCCGCCATGGGACCGGATCGCTTGGATTCTGAAGGGGAGGGCGGCTCCGTTACGGCCCCCGGCCGCAGAGTGCAATCCCCGAAGCGACTGCCCTGCGATCTCGCTCGACCCGATCCTACGCTGCCCCGAGATAGCGGCTGCGCAGATGCGCCAGGAAATCGTCCGCCCCGAGGGGCTTTCCGGTCGCGGCGGTCAGCAGCTCGTCGGTTTCCATCAAGCTCGCGCGGGCGTGGACGTTCTCCCGCAACCAGCCGCGCAACTGCGTGAAGTCTCCTTCGACGAGCGCCGGGCGGATGCCGGGATGGGCGGCGCAGGCGGCCTTGAAGAGTTGCGCTGCGGCCAGCGCGCCGAGGGTATAGGTCGGGAAATAGCCGAAGCTGCCGCCCGGCCAGTGGATGTCCTGAAGGCAGCCGTTCCGGTCGTCGGGCACGATGAGCCCCAGCAATTCCTTCATGCCGTCGTTGAAGGCACCCGGCAGGTCGGCCACGGCGAGGTCGCCCGCGATCATCGCCGTCTCCAGGCGGTATCGCAGCAGGATGTGAGCCGGGTAGGTCACCTCGTCGGCATCCACCCGGATGAAGCCCGGCTCGACGCGGGTGTAGAGACGGTGCAGGTTCTCCGCCTCCCAGGCCGGCCCTTCGCCGGCGAACGCCTCGCGCAGGGTCGGCGCAAGGAAGGCGCAGAACTCGGCCGAGCGGCAGGCCTGCATCTCGACGAGCAGCGATTGGCTCTCGTGCAGGCTCATGCCGCGGGCCTGCCCCACCGGCTGGTGGCGCCATGCGGGCGGGCGGCCCTGTTCGTAGAGCGCATGACCGGTCTCGTGCAGCACGCCCATCAGCGCCCCGGTGGCGCTTGCCTCGTCGTAGCGGGTGGTGATGCGCACGTCGTCGGTGGCACCACCGCAGAACGGGTGCAGGCTGATATCGAGGCGCCCGCGCGCGAAATCGAACCCGGCGGCCCGCATCAGCCGCAGGCCGATCTCCCGCTGGACCGCCACCGGAAAGGGGCCCGGCAGCGGAAGGGGAGGGGCGCCGGCCGCCTGCCGTTCGCGCACTGCGACGACGAGATCCGGCAGGACGGCGCGCAACTCCGCGAAGATCGGATCGATGCGTGCCCGCCGCATGCCGGGGTCGTATCCGTCCAGCAGCGCGTCGTAGGGCGCGAGGCCGAGCGCCGCCCCCTTCGCCTCGCCGACGTGGCGTCGCAGCCGCAGCACCTCTTCGAGATGCGGACGCAGCCGCGCGAAATCCGAATCGCGCCGCGCCTCGCGCCAGACCATCTCGCAGCGCGTCGCCGCTTTTGAGGCCGCCTCGACCAAATCGCCCGGCACCGCCGCCGCGTGGGCATAGGCCCGGCGCATCTCGCGCAGGTTGGCCCGCTCCCATTCGCCGAGGCGACCCTCCGCCTCCGCTGCGTCGAACCGCTCGGCGTTGCGCGGGTCGGTGAGGATCTCGTGGGCGAGCACGCTCAACACGGCCAGTTGCTCGCCGCGGGTGTCGGAGGCGCCGTCCGGCATCTGGGTCTGCGTGTCCCAGCCGAGGATGCCGCTCGCATCCTCCAGCGCACCGAGGCGGGCGAAGGTGGCGGTGAGCGTCGCGTAAGCCTGCATGATCGGTCGAGATCCCTCGGTGTCGTCCCTGACGCTCAATCGTCGCCGCGGCGCGCCTGCCGCAGCCGTTCCCAGTAGGCCAGCCGCTCCCGGTAGCGGGTTTCCATGCCCCGGTCGGTCGGCTCGTAAAAGTGCTGGCGCCCGAGCGCTTCCGGCCAATAATCCTGGCCCGAGAAGGCGTCGGGCTCGTCATGATCGTAGCGGTAACCCTCACCGTAACCAATCCGCCGCATCAGCCCAGTGGGGGCGTTGAGGATGGTGCGCGGCGGCGCGAGCGAGCCGGCAGCCTTCGCCACCCGCGTGGCCGCCTTGTAGGCCGTGTAGACCGCGTTCGATTTCGGTGCGCAGGCGAGATAGACGGTGACCTGCGCCAGCGCGAGTTCGCCCTCGGGCGAGCCGAGGAAGTCGAAGGCGTCCTTGGCCGCGTTCGCCACGACCAGGGCCTGCGGGTCGGCCAATCCGATATCCTCCACCGCCATCCGCACGAGGCGCCGGGCGATGAACAATCGGTCCTCGCCCGCATCCAGCATGCGGCAGAGATAGTACAGGGCCGCGTCGGGATCCGATCCGCGTACCGTCTTATGCAGCGCGGAGATGAGGTTGTAGTGCCCCTCCTGCGCCTTGTCGTAGATCGGAGCCCGGCGCTGCACGAGGGTCTGAAGCGTCTCCGCGTCGAGGATCTCGCCAGGTCGAGCCGAGCGCCACACCTCTTCCGCCAGCGTCAGCGCGGCGCGCCCATCGCCGTCCGCCATGCGGATCAGCGCCGCGCGCGCCTCTTCTTCGAGGGGCAGCGGCTGGCCGTCCATCTCCTCGGCCCGGGCCAGCAGCCGGGCAAGCGCGGGCGCGTCCAATGCACGAAACAGCAGCACCCGCGCGCGCGACAACAGGGCGGCATTCAGTTCGAAGGACGGGTTCTCCGTCGTCGCGCCGACGAGCGTGACGGTTCCATCCTCCATCACCGGCAGGAAGGCATCGAGCTGTGCGCGGTTGAAGCGATGGATCTCATCGACGAACAGGAGGGTGCCCTGGCCCGTCGCACGCCGCTTGCGTGCCGCCTCGAACACCTTTCGCAGATCGGCGATGCCGGAGAAGATCGCCGAGATCTGCTCGAAATGCAGGGCGGTCTCGTGCGCGAGGAGCCGGGCCACGGTGGTCTTGCCGGTGCCGGGTGGCCCCCAGAACACGAGCGAGCCGAGGCTGCGCGAGGCGAGCAGACGCGTCAGCGCCCCGTCCGGCCCGGTGAGATGCTCCTGCCCCACGACCTCGGCGAGGCGGCGCGGGCGCAGACGATCCGCGAGCGGCCGGGGCGCACCCGTCTCAAGACCGGCGGAAACGAACAGGTCGGACATGCGTGGCATGAACACCGCGGGCCCATCGGTCCGCAAGGCCCCAACCGGCGAAGTCCCGCATCCTCTGCAAAGCCGGCTTGTGGGCCCGCCCGCCCCGTGCTAGGGCGCATCCCGTCGATACGACACCTCTGCGGAGAGGTGGCAGAGCGGTTGAATGCACCGCACTCGAAATGCGGCATGGGTGCAAGCCCATCGGGGGTTCGAATCCCCCCCTCTCCGCCAGTTCGTTAAGCTATATTGTTGTTTTGCATAGCTTTTTAGTGACGATCAGTCGATGCAGTCCACGTTTCAACCCTCATTTTGACGCGGCTTGCATCGGTTCATACCGGAAGATGATGGACAATGCGGCCTCGCGTGCGCGAAAGGCAAAACGCGAAAGCCACGCAAGGTGGCGCTTATTGTGCATAGGCTGCCATGGAGCCTCATACACTCACGGGCGCGATCAGGTACGACCTCCCCATTCCGGCGGCTGCTGATCCTGACTGACACGCAGGCGACGCCATTCCTGCCCAGAGAACGCCGCTTCGGACGAGGTGTTTGCTGCTATCGGCAACGCTGCCCGAGCCTCGGCCCAGAAGCGGTCGCTCAGCGCCACGTCGGTGTCCCAAGCCTCACGCCACCAAGTTAGGATCGGCTCGCGCGCCCGGGCCAGCGCCGCAGCCGAGGGTAACCGGTCGCGTTTTTCGTGCTGGTTGACCCTGCGCGAGGCCGGAAACAGGTTCCATAAGTCACCGAATGGCCACGCCGACCACGGCAGCGGATCGTCAATATCGAGCACGTCGAGACGCAGCAGCGTACCGGACCAGACGCAGACCGGCGGCGTTCCAGGGATCGCAATACACGAGTGAAGCCTTCCAGCGCCTGATGGCCGAGCACGGCGTGACCTGCTCGATGAGCCGGTCGGGCAACGTCTGGGACAACGCGGCGATGGAGAGCTTCTTCTCGTCGCTGAAGACCGAGCGCACCGCCCGGCGGACCTACCGGACGCGGGATGAAGCTCGGGCCGACGTGTTCGATGACATCGAGCGCTTCTACAACCCGGCGCGGCGGCACTCGACCTTGGGTTACCTCAGCCCTGTCGAGTTCGAAAACCGAGCCCAATTAGCTTAGGACGGTGTCCACCAAACCGGCAGCAGGCCAGAGGGTCTCGATGAGAACCCCGCGTGTCACGGGATTTGCCGCGCTCGGGCTGGGCCTCGCTCTCTTGGCCGAAGCGCCGGATGCGTGGGCGGCTCAAGCTGGTCTGGCGGGTTACCAGGGCGCCTGGGTCTTGGAGGGACGCGACTGCTCGGATGTCTATGCCTCTGACGGAAAGGCGACGGCGTTCAAGAAGCCGGTCAATATCTTCGCGCCGGCCTTCATCGTCGCCGGCAAGCGCCTGAGAACCCCGATGGCATCGTGCCAGATCAAATCGGTCCGGCCATCTGGGGACCGCCAACTTCTTCTCCTCGACTGCACGGATGCCGTGGCTGGTAACGAGGTCAGGGTTCTGATGGCGCCTGGAAGTACGGTCCTAAAGCGCTACTACAATGATCAGGATACGACAGGGGTCGGCTACCAGCGCTGCTCGCGATGAGGCGCTATGCATCAGGGTGGCGGAACCTTGGAGTTTGACGTCCGCTTTGGAGAACCCGGCCGAGTCTTCCGAAAGGCGGCGATGGGCGCCAAGCCGAACGTCCGCTCTTGCGGGCGATGGCGATCCGGCGTGACGGAGTTTGGCCGATAGCGGAAGATCTGCTTCTAAGCGAGCTGTCCACCAAAACGAACGTAAGCGCGGCCAGTTTCCGCACCCTGCGCTCTCGGTTCGACGCTGCACCAAGGCGTAGAGCCCGAATGTCACTGACCTGGCCGGCTGGCTTTGGACCGGTCTGATGCGAGGCCGACGATCCATTGCGGGTGGACGAGGTCGGTGCGGGGCATGCTCGACATGGCCGCTCTGACCGCGATCCGAGGCGGCTCCCCCTTCCGACCCTTCTATGAGCGGCCGCCCCAGCGAGGCCGGCCGAAGAAGGTCGCCCTCGTAGCCGTGATGCGAAAACTCCTAATAACACTTAACGCCCTCGTCCGCGCACGTACACCATGGCGGTCATTCTCCGCTCGACCTTCAACACGGCCTCAGTCGTCGCAGTGCTGCCGTGAAGAACCTGGCTCATAGCGCGTCCCTCAATGCTGCATCAGTCACACCACCACACGGCAGGATCGCACATCTGGCTCGCCTGTCTGGAGCTCAGTCCCCGAACCCTTCGAGAACCAGCTTGCCCTTCGCCCGCCCGCTCTCGATCAGCGCGTGAGCACGAGCGAAGTTCGCGGCAGCGATCAGGCCGAACGACTCGGCGAGTGTCGTGCGGAGCCGCCCGGCGTCGATCAACTGGGACACCTCCGTAAGGATCGCGTGCTGGCGTTCCATGTCGGCAGTCTGGAACAGCGAGCGCGTGAACATCAGTTCCCAGTGCAGCGACAGGCTCTTGGGCTTGAGCGGCATCACGTCCAAAATCGCGGGGTCGTCGATCGGTCCGAGGCGTCCCTGCGGAGCGAGGAGTTCGACGATCTCCGGGAGATGAGCACCCGTACCCGTCGTCGAGAACACGAAGCTCGGCGCCCCCAGACCCACCGCGGCCACCTCGTCGGCCAGCGGCCTTTTATGATCGACGACGTGGTGAGCCCCGAGATCCCGGCACCATTGCGCGGTCTCGGTGCGCGAGGCGGTGGCGATCACGGTGAGATCGGTGAGTTGCCGGGCGAGTTGGATGGCGATCGAGCCGACGCCACCTGCGCCGCCGACGATCAGGATCGCGGGCGCCGCGCCGGGCACGGGCCTCGCCACCTCAAGCCGGTCGAACAGCATCTCCCAAGCGGTCACCGCTGTCAGCGGGAGTGCCGCGGCGGCGGCGAAATCCAGACTGTCAGGCTTGGGCCCGACGAGGCGCTCGTCGACGCATTGCAGCTCCGCGTTGCTGCCCGGCCTGTCGAGGGCGCCGGCATAGAACACCGTATCGCCCGGCTTGAACAGGCGCGCTTCGGGGCCGACGGAGATCACGGTCCCGGCGGCATCCCAGCCGAGGATCTTGGGCTCGCATCCCTGCTTGTAGGCGCCCTGCCGAACCTTGGTGTCGATCGGGTTCACCGAGACGGCCTGCACCCGCACCAGCAAGTCGCGGCCGGTGGGGGCAGGATCGGGGAAGGTCGTGTCCACGAGCGCACCCGGCGCGTCGATCGATGAGCCTTCAGTGTAGGTGACAGCACGCATGGTCTTCTCGGATATTCGGCTCCGCCATCTACCGCCTGTAGCGCAAGCTTCGGCCTGGAGCACACGGAGTGGATGGCGTGCGCGACATGCTGGTCGTCGAACGGGCCATCATGCCGATTTCGGTTGATGAAGACCGGAGGAGCGGCCCTTCCGCACAGGACCACAAGACGGGTCATCGCGGCCCTGACATGCATCAGTTCCGGTGGGGTATGTCGCTTCCGGACCGGCAACCGGCACCCTCCGTCGGGGCCTGGACTAGACGACGTCGCGACATCCGGGCCTCCATGGAGCCCCGAGAAATTCTCGGTGTCCGGCGCACAGCTAATCAAGACGTCAAACTGACCGGCGTCAGGGCTGCGACGAGCTTTATCCTGTAATCCGTCGCCATCCCGCGGCTCGCATGCAGCGGGGCCGGGCCGAGTCCTGCGAAGCCCTGCGGAGCATCCACGCATGTCCCGAGGACGTATCGGCAGCAAGGGCCAAAATAGCAGCGTGGTGTTCGTCCGAGGGACGCTCGAACGATTCGGGATATCCCGCCGCATGTGTCCGGCAGGCCATCGACCCACTGTTGGAGATCCACGGTGATTTCGTTCTTGGTCAACAACGTCGACGTCCAAGTTGACGCGCCCGGCGACACGCCCCTTCTCTGGATCCTGCGGGACTGGCTGAACCTGACGGGCACCAAGTTCGGATGCGGCGTGGCGCAGTGCGGGGCCTGCACCGTCCACGTCGATGGCCAGGCGCGACGTTCCTGCGTCACCCCGGTGGCGAGCGTCGCCGGCTCAGCCGTCACCACAGTCGAGGGCCTGGCCGCGACGGCAGGCGACGGTCGCGAGCTCCACCCCCTCCAGGCCGCCTGGATCGAGGTCCAGGCCCCGCAATGCGGCTATTGCCAGTCGGGCCAGCTTATGCAGGCCGCGGCCCTCCTCGGCGAGACTCCCGATCCGTCCGACGACGACATCAGGAACGGGATGGCCGCAAACCTTTGCCGCTGCATGGCGTACGTTCGGATCAGGAAGGCGATCAAGCTGGCCGCCCAGGCCCAGAACGGGGGGCGGAAATGAGCGCGGTCGACGTCACCCGGCGGTGGTTCCTCGCGTCCTTGGGAAGCGCGGCCGTCGCTACGGGTTTCCTCCCTGGGGGCGCGCAAGCTGGTCCCCTGTTCGGCGTCGTCTCGTCCAGGGGCTACAGCCCGACACTCTGGTACGAGATCGGCGGGGACGGGCGCATCCTGGTTCACGTCACCCGGGCGGAGATGGGCCAGCACATCGGCACCGCGCTGGCACGCATCGTCGCCGAGGAGCTTGAGGCGAACTGGGACCACGTCGAGGTCGTGCACGTCGACACGGACCCACGCTGGGGCGTGATGATCACGGGCGGCTCCTGGTCCGTGCACAAGAGCTTCGAAGAGCTGAGCCGCGCCGGGGCCGCCGGCCGCATCGCGCTGCTTGAGGCCGGCGCGAGAATGCTCGGGGCGCCCCTGAAGGATTGCGTCGCTCGCGCCAGCGAGGTGCGGCACGGTGCGCGTGCCATCAGCTACGCCGACATCGTCTCCTCCGGCAGCGTCACCCGCCAGTTCACGGAAGAGGAACTCAAGGCGATCGCCCTGAAGCCGGCGTCGGAACGCCGGTTCCTCAACCGGGACGCCGCCGCGCGCGACGTGCCGTCGAAGGTGAACGGCACCGCCGTTTACGGCATCGACCGCAAGGTCGACGGCATGGTGTTCGCGCGGCCGGTCCTGCCACCGACCCGCTACGGGAACAGCATCGTGAGTTGGGACGACGGGGCCGCCCGCAAGCTCCCCGGCTACCTGAGCACCGTCGTGATCGACGATCCGACAGGAACATGCCAGGGCTGGCTCGTCGCGGTCGCAGAGAGCTGGCCCGTCGCGGCCAAGGCGGCCGATCTCATCGCGGTCAGCTACCGGTCCGATGGTGGCGCGGCGAGCGAAGACCAGATGCTCGCTGAAGGCGCGCGCCTCGTCGAGAATCCGAGTACGGGAGGCATCTTCTTCCAGGAAGGCGACCCCCTGATGCGGATCGCCGAAGCCGCCGCGCTGCACGAGGGCGTCTACCGCACGCACACCGTGCTGCACATGCATCTCGAAGCGCTCAACGCCCTGGCCTGGCAGGATGGGAGCACATGGCACGTGCACGCCGGCAACCAGTGGCAGTCGGTCACGCTGCCGCTCGTTGCCGAGGCGCTCGGGATCAATCAGGCCAATCTCGTGTTCGAGACTTCCTACCTTGGGGGCGGCTTCGGCCGACGCCTGTACTGCGAATATATTGTCCCGGCAGCGCTCGCGGCGAAGAAGCTGGGTCGACCGGTCAAGCTCATCTTCGCGCGGTCGGATGACACGAAGTTCGACCAGCCGCGCTCGCCTACCGTGCAGAGACTCCGCTCGGTGACCGACGGGCGGGGAGCGCTTCTGGCCTACGACCACAGGTGCGCATCGGGATGGCCGACCCGCTCGATCTTTCCGGAGTTCCTGGCGCCGAGCGCGGACGGGCACGGGACGGTCGATGTGTTCGCCATCAACGGCGCGGACCATTGGTACGACACGGCGAGCCAGCGGATTCAGGCGATCTGCAACGACGTCGTCCATGCCACGATGCTCCCCGGATACCTGCGGTCGGTGGCGCCCGGCTACACCACGTGGGCGCTCGAGACGCATATCGATGAACTCGCGCACAAGCTCGGTCGCGATCCCGCCGAGTACCGGCGCGCGCTGCTCGGCGCGAAGGGCCGCAACGGCGGCGCGGCTCCGCACGCCGTCGGTGGAGCCAATCGCCTCCGAGCCGTCATGGAGCGCGTCCTGGAGAAGGCCGGGTGGTCCGGCCGGGAAGCGCTGCCGCCCGGCAAGGGTATGGGCCTGGCGCTCGGCACCGGGCAGGAACGCGACATGCCGACCTGGATCGCCACGGTGGCGCAGGTCGCCGTCGACACACACAGCGGTGCCGTCACAGTCGAGAGGCTGACGTCCGTCGTGGATGCCGGCACGCTGGCGCATCCGGACGGTGCGCTGGCCCAGGTCGAGGGGAGCATGCTCTGGGGCCTATCGCTCGCCCTGTTCGAGAGCACGGAATACGAGAAGGGCCTGCCCCGAGACCTCAATCTGGACACCTACACGCCATTGCGCATGACCGACGTGCCGGAGCTGGACATCGAGTTTCTGCGCAACGATCACATGCCGGTCGGCCTGGGCGAGCCCGGCGTCATCTCGATTGCGCCGGCTATCGGGAACGCGATCTTCGCTGCCACCGGGGCCCGCGTGCGCGACCTTCCCATCCGCCCAGCGGCGGTCCGCGCCGCGATGGGAGCCTGACCGTGCGCGTCGCGATCCTGACGGCGGCCGCGGCGCTGTCCACCACCGTGGCCCTCGCGGCGGAGGCCGATCTGCGCCGCTCAGAGTCCTTCGACGCGATCCAGGACAGGATCGAACGGTCCGTCGCCCTGTTCGGGGAGATGGCGAAGGTCATCACGCATCCGCGCTGCATGAACTGCCATCCCGCCGATAACATCCCGAGGCAGGGAGACGAGCAACGACTTCACAGTCCCCCAATGATTCGCGGCGGCGAGGCCAGCTTCGGCCCGTCCGGCCTGCACTGCAATTCCTGCCACGGTTCCGAGAACTTGGCGGTCGTTGGCCACGACAAGGACATACCGGGACACGACCCGTGGCAATTGGCGCCGGCTAGTATGGGCTGGATCGGGCTGTCGGTCCACGAGATCTGCGTGCAGCTCAAGGACCCGGCCCGAAACGGCAACCGCTCGCTGGCGGACATCAGTAAGCATCTCGCGACCGATGGTTTGGTTGGCTGGGGCTGGCGTCCCGGCAAGGGTCGGGAGGCAGCTCCCGGGACCCAGGAGATCCTCGGCGAACTGACGCAAGCCTGGATCCAGACCGGGGCAGCCTGCCCGAAGTAAGTGATCCCGAATGGACAGCGCCATGACAACGTGAGGGTTTCACAAAACCGGAAAACGCGCATGCGGGCCGGACCGAAGCGACGGGAGGACGTCAGGCTTCGCCCTCCTGCCTCTGGTCGGGACGTCGCTCCTCCTCGGCTCTTTCCGGGGATCCGCCTGGCTCGGCGTACCGGTACCGCTGCTGTTCGGCCGAACCCTCGTCGAGGCGGCAGCGCTGCGGAAGGATCTCGCGGGATACCAGGACGACACGCGCATAATCCGTTGCCGGCTGGTGCCCGTCTATGAACGTCGCGCCGAAACGATCAGAGAAGGGAATCCTCGCGTGAGCACCACGAATGTTGTTCTCGTCGCCGGCATGCACGGCGTGTCCGGCAACGCGGCAGCCAGAGCCTGGGCCAACACCTCAGATGCGACCGTGTACGGCCTGTCCCGCCGTGACGCGCACCTCCCCGAAGGTGTGGAGGGCATCAAGGTCGATCTGCTCGACCGCCACGATGTCGAGCGCAAGCTAAGCGGCCGCCGTGACGTCACGCACATCGTCTTCGCTGCCTACATCGAGAAGGCGAGCGCTGCCGAGCGCTCAGAGATCAACGTGGCGATCTTGAAGAACCTCGTCGAGGTGGTCGAGACAGTGTCGCCAACGCTGAGGCATGTAACGTTCTACCAAGGCGGCAAGGCGTATGGCTCCGACCTTGGACCTTTCAAGACGCCGGCCCGCGAGGACGATCCGCGCCTCATGTCGCCGAATTTCTACTACGACCAGGAAGACTTCCTTCGACGTCAGCAAGCCGGGAAGGCGTGGCATTGGACGGCCCTGCGCCCGGAAGCCATCATCGGTTATGCAACCGGCAACCCGATGAACCTGGGCATGGCAATTGCCGTCTACGCGGTCATCTCCAAGGCGCTCAACATTCCCCTGCGCTTCCCCGGTTCGCCGGCAGCCTATGGCGCCCTCTATCAGGTGAGTTCAGCGGACGTCGTGGCAAAGGCGACGGTATGGGCAGGGGCCACGGAAGCTGCCCGCGACAATATCTTCAATATCACGAATGGGGATCAGTTTCGCTGGCAGCACATGTGGCCGCGCATTGCCAAAATGTTTGATATGGAGGTCGCCGATCCGGTTCCGATGCCACTCACCTCCTATATGGCCGACAAGACAGAGCTCTGGAGCGAGATTGTCGCTCGGTACGATTTGCTTGGAACGCCCTATGAGAAATTGGTTTCGTGGGACTTTGCGGATTTTATTTTCAACAGTGGCTTCGATAATGTGTCGAGCACAATCAAGGCGCGCAAGGCAGGATTTGTCGAGTGCATCGACACCGAGGATATGTTCCGAAATTTTTTCGCGTCCTTGCGCAACAGGAAGGTCATTCCTTAGCATTACAGTCGCATATCTTCTCTGAGGCGCTGCTGGTGAACAGCCGCTTGACGGGCGCGTCGCCGAGCCAACGGGGCGATTGACTTGACCGGCTGGCTTTGGACACGGCCGAGTGAGAGAATGAGCAGGACTGAAGGAGCTGGACATTGATCCTCCCTCGGCTTCACGGACATCTCTGATACGCTCATGCTGAGCGGGGAAGGGGTCGGATGGCGAAGACGAGACGCGAGTTCAAACCCTAGTAGGCCGAGCGGACCGCGAGCTAAACTCCCCGTGCTCGCGGATCCAGGGGAGGCTTACTGGTCGCCGTCGTGATTGGCCGGACGCACGCCGGCTGCGGTCGCAATGAGAACGGCCTCGGGCAGCGTGCGGACCCCGAGCGCCTCCATGACCCGGGCGCGGTGGATCTCCACCGTGCGCGGGCTCAGGCCCAGCGTCCGGGCGATGGTCTTGTTGGTCCCGCCCGCCAGCAAACCCTCCAGCACCTCGCGCTCGCGCGCTGAGAGCCCTGCGATGCGGCTCCGGCCCTCGTCCCCCCCGCGCTCCCGATCCGCCTCGGCGTGGAGCTCGGCGAGCGCCGTTCTGACCGCGAACAGTACGGTGTCCGGCGACCAGGGGGCTTCGAGGTAATCGACCGCCCCCGCCTTCATGACGCGGATCCCGAAGCCGGCATCGCCCCGGCTCTTGCCGACCGCCACCACGGGCAGGTGCGCGCGTGCCGCCTTCAACTCGCTCAGGGCGGCGAGGCCGCTGGTGTCGCCCAGGTCGAACACGACGCAGCCTGGGATCAGAGAGCCCGCCATCTTCAGGAACACCTGACCGTCCGCAAAGGCGCGGACCTCGTAGCCGGCGGCCTGCAGGGTGCCGACGAGGCCGCGCCGGGCGTCATCCTCGGCCGCGACCACGTAGGCCCGCAGGCCCGTGTTGACGGTGACGTCCTGCGCGATCCCGCCCGCGGACCGGATCCGTCCGTCGGGGCCCGGGATCGGGAAGAAGGTGTCGCGGATGCGACGCACCGCTTGGTCGGAGGCGCGTTGGATGCGGTACTCCAGCAAGAGCGTCTCGCCACCGCCGACGCGCTCGATCGCCTGCGCGGCGGCCTCGCGGTCCTCGGGGTGAACGCTCACGAGCCAGCTCGCGAGGTCCGGCATGTCCTCGGGGCGCATCCCCCAGACCTGCGCGAAGGCCGAGCTGAGGTAGTCGAGCCGCCCACTCTCCAGGTCGGCGAGCCAGAGCACGTCGGCCGTATGCGCGGCGAAGCGCCGGAAGCGCTCCTCGCTCTCGCGAAGGGCCGCCTCGGCCTGATGGCGTCCGGTGATATCGAGGGAGACGGCAAGGCCACCGACAATGGAACCTGTCCCGTCGCGGGGGGGCGCTGACGACGTTGTGTACCCATACGGCCGAGCCATCCGGACGCAGGTAGCGCTTCTCGATGGTGAAGGATGCGCCGTCTACCATGGCGCGCCTGTAGAGGGTTTCGTTGAACGCCCAGTCGTCCGGGTGAGTCAGCTCCTCCACGGTGCGGCAAAGCAGATCATCGCGCGTGCGCCCCAGGATCTCGCAGTAGCGGTCGTTGACGAAGCTCATCCGATGGCCGCCATCGACGATGACGATGCCAGCCTCAGCTTGCTCGGCCACGGCCCGGAAGCGCTCCTCACTCGCGCGCAGGGCCTCATCCGCGATGCGCCGTTCGATCAGGCCTGCAGCTTGCCGATGCTGCGCGATGATGATCGCTGCGGTCTTGGTCATGGCCGCGGCGAATTCGTGATCGCGGGGCGTGGCCGCACGCGGCTCGCGGAAGTACACGGCGAAGGTGCCAAGGACCCGCCCGACTGCGGTTTGTGTCGGGAACGACCAGACGGCACGGAAGCCGTATTCTTCGGCCAACCAGAGCCATGGCTGCCAGCGTGGCTCCTCCCTCACGTCGACGGTGATGACCGGCTCACCGGTGAAGACCGCCAGACCGCATGAGAGCGAGTCCGGCCCGACCTTGATGCCATCCGTGACGGCCAGGGCGTAGGGCTCGGGCATGCCTATGACGTGCTGCAGTCCGGCGCCGCCTTGATCGGTCAGGTAGAAGGCGGAGCGAAGGTCGCCGCCGGACTGGGAACAGGCCGTGTCCACGAGGATGCCCAGACACTCTGCGAGCGGCGCACCGTCAATGGCGGCCTGAAAGGCTGCTTGCTGCGCCGACAGCCATGCCGTGTGCTCAACCAGACTACCGAACGCGTGGGCGCCGTCCAGGGCACGCAACACGTTGGTCGACATGTCGCCCGTGGTCATCCCAGGCACCTCAAGCGGCCAGCAGCGTGTACCGAGCGCCGGCGCGAGCTGTATGCGCGGAAGCCCCAACGTTAGGTGTTCTTTGTTAGGCCTCCTAAAGCGGACTTAATATCACTTAGGACAGGAACGCTTTGGCATCTCGGTCGGCGTCCAGAAATCCGTCTTGCCAGTTGAAGCTGCGCGCTCTGCTATTTGCGCTGTCGAGCGGCAACGCGCCAACGGCCAAGTCTAGCAAGCTCGGCTTTGAGAGGCTTTCGCCCGAGCAGCAGCGCCACCGGTTTATCAAAGCCGCGTGGGAGGCTGGTGCCGGCGGGAATGAGGCCGACTTCGATGCCGCGTCGAAGCGGATCGCGAGGCCGAACAAAGCAGCACCAACATGTGAGCCCGGTCAGCTTGACCATAGCGGTGGTCGATCAAATCTTGCCGATACGCATCATTTATCAACGACAGCTCAAGTGGGGTCCGTGTTCAGTGGCCGCGGCCAGATTCAGGAAGCCCACTGGGCATGGTTCAATCCGCGAAAGCCGCTGCTTCAACCGCGAGCACCCAGCATCGGGCCACCCCAGCCCTCGGCCGCCGCGAAGGCGCGTCCGAGGCGTTCGCGACACCGCACGGCATGCAGCGGGTAAGCACGTGACGACAATCGTCACGCCTTGCTCGGCCAGGGCGGCGCACAGTTCATGCAGGCAGATCGTGGGCTGCGCCTCGTCGGTCGCGCGGATCGGGTGAGCGGGCGCCTCGATGGCCCGTGGACGCTGATCACCGCCGCGTGGCCGTGGCGCGACCCGGCCCTCCTGCCGTAGAGCCCCGCCCAGCGACTGGCGCACGACGCACTCGCCCCGAAGCGGGTGGCCGCGCTGTGGCAGGAAGCTCCCTCCGCCATCGCGGTGACGACGCGCTCACGGAGATCGATCGAGAGGGCTGACGGCATCGAAGCCTCCTGGGCCCATCAACGCCCTCACCTATGGCTAAGGAGGCCCCGTCCGCCGCGGGCTGGGAGTATCGTCAGCCCTACATCCACAAGGGCGGCCAGCCCCAGACCAATCCGAAGACCGGCACTTGAACACGCATCGCAAGGCGATTCGGTTCGCCACACCGGAATCCTGACGTGTGAGACGTCCCCACGAATTCCATCCCTTTGAGCGCGGGCGGGCAGCCCGACTGCCAGGACGCGCCACGCATGAGCGAGGCTCCGGCCCAACAGGCATCCCGGACTCAAAGCATGGGAAGACGGCGCGGTCGCGGTCCGCGCGGGAACGCCGCATCGAGCCGAGCGAACTCGGCGTCCGTCAGCGCGAGCGCGCCGGCGCCCGCGTTGTCGGCGGCGTGCTCGGGGCTGGACGCCTTGGGGATCGTGAAGGTGGACGGCCGCCGCACCAGGAACCGAAGCGCGACTTGGCGTGCCGTCGCGCCGTGGTTGGCTGCGATACTTTCCAACAGGCGACCGCCTGGCGTGTGCGGGCTCGGGAAGCTGCCATGACCGAAGGGGCTATAGGCGACGACGGCGACGCCGTGCGCCTCGCACCAAGGCTGCACGGCGTGCTCGATCGCGCGCTCCTCCAGATGGTAGAGCACTTGGTTGCAGGCCATCCGGCCCTCGCCCCCGGCTTTCCAGGCGGTCTCGAGCTGGGGTACGTCGAAGTTGCTCACCCCCCAGGAAAGGATCTTGCCCTGCTCGCGAAGCCGCTCGAAGGCGGCGAAGGTGTCCTCAAGCGGGTGCGAGCCGGGCCAGTGCAGGAGGTAGCAGTCCAGCCTGTCTGTGCGCAGGCGCGCGAGCGAGCGCTCGCAGGCCGCCACGGTCCCGGCCCGCGAGGCGTTGCTGGGGATGACCTTGGAGACGAGGAAAACCGCATCGCGCCGTTCCGCGATTGCCTCGCCGACCACCGTCTCGGCGTCGCCATACATCTCGGCGGTGTCGACATGGGTCATGCCGAGGTCCAGGCCGCGGCGCAGCGCGGCAACCGCGGTGGGCCGGCGCGCGTCGTCGATGTACCACGTTCCCTGGCCGATCACCGCAACCGCGCGCGGCACGGGTCCAAACGGGCGCTGCTCCATGCTCTTCCCTCCTCGCGAAGACGGCGCGTGCTCCGCAGCGCCGGGTGTGACGGCCTGATCACCCCCTGGACGAAGGGCAGGATGCGCCCCTGGAGAAGCGCGCCGACGGGAGGGGGTATACCGCATCGGCACGCGCAGGCTTGCGCCGGGCGGTTCCTACGGCGCGAACACCGCGCGCGCGCAGCCGTCCGTCCTGTGCTTGAACATGTCGTAGCCCCGCGGTCCGTCCGCGAGCGACAAGCCATGGGGTGGCGAAAGAGGCCGGGTTGAGTTCGCCCTTCTCGGCATGCGCGAGCAGCCGGTCCATGTAGGCCTGCCCGTGCTGCTGGGTGGTGCGCACCGTCATATCCTTGCTCATGATGACGCTCATCGGGAATTTGTCGATCAGCCCGTAGGCGCCGAGCACCGACAGCGTGCCGCCCTTGCGGCATCCCATGGCGGCCTCGCGGAGTGCCCGGCCGCGGCCCGTCTCCAGGCGCAGCGCCTGCTTCACGCGGTGATAGGCGTATTGGGCGCCGGTGCCGTGCGCCTCCATCCCGACAGCGGCGATGCAGGCATCCGGCCCGCGCCCGCCCGTCATCTCCTTCAGGGCTTCCAGGACGCCGTGCACCTGCGTGTCGTCGATCGTCTCGGAGCCGGCGTGGTCGCGTGCCATCTTCAGCCGCTCGGGGAAGCGGTCGATCGCGATCACCCGCTCGGCGCCCATCAGCCGCGCGCTCTGCTGCACCATCAGGCCGACGCCGCCGCAGCCCCACACCGCGACCGTGTCGCCCGGCCGGATGCCGCAGAAATCGGCGGCCATGTAGCCCGTCGGGGCGGCATCAGAGAGGAACAACGCCGTCTCGTCCGCGACGCCGTCTGGCACCTTGAAGCAGTCCATGTCGGCATGGGGCACGCGGATGTACGCCGCGTGGGATCCCGCATCCCTCCCGAAGGCGTGCGTGTACCCGTGGATGCCGGCGGTCGGGTATCCCAGCAAAGGCTCCCGAAGTTCCGGCTTCGGATGGGTGCCGTCGCAGAGCGAGAAGAGCTTCTCCTGGCAATACCAGCATGCGCCGCAGGAGATGAACGAGGGGACGACGACCCGGTCGCCGTTCTTCACCCGTTTCACCTCCGGCTCGATCTCGACGACCTCGCCTATGAACTCGTGGCCGATCACGTCGCCGGACCCGGCGTTTCCCGCGCGCCCGTCGAAGCGCGATCAGACTCCCTTTGGTCGCACGTTCTACCGTTACCGTATCGATCAGCCATGAGCGCCCCCTGGATCGGATTGCCGCGACAGGCCGGCTCGCGTGATGGTCAGGCGGGGCGTTGGGATGCGGCGCGACCGGCTCTGAACAGCCCGACCCATTCGCGGTTGGAAAACAGCGGCTGGAGCCCGTTGGTTTGCCGAGGGGTTTCCCTAGGGAAGTTCCCGGCATTGGCGCGCGTCCGTACGCCCCCGACGTCATCCGCGCGATCATCCACGCTTCGCGAGGCGATCCGACGGCTTCAATCCGGTGGCGGTCACCATCGCCACAGATCGACAGCCTCGCGGCGTCGCGGTTCATCGAGCGGGTGTCAGGAGGCCCGGGGCGGCGTCTGCGGCGTCTGCGGCGATGTCTGGAGCGCTTGTATCGTCCGGGATGTCACGTAGGACGGATCCGGGTACCACGCCGGACGGCCGACGCCATCTCGACTTGTCTTGAAACAGAGGCCGAGGGTGTCTGCGAACGGCCGGGAGACGTTCGACAAAGCCCCGGATAGCGCGCAGCGGCGGCGGACATCCGAGAGTCGGACGTCGATCGAAGCGCCGGCCCGGGGGTCGCGCCCGCGCTCGTGAGCCTTTCGCCGGCGCGGCGACGTTCGGTGTCCTGCGGAAGAGGACGGATCGAGGGACAGTGTCATGGACCAGCCGAAGCCGAGAGACCTCGTCGGGATGGCTCGATCGGGCGCGGGACGGCCGGGCTACGTCACGGTA
>NZ_SRHQ01000031.1:0-43803 GCF_004683995.1 Methylorubrum sp. Q1
GATGCGCGCCCCCGTCCTCGTCGATCTGCGCAACGTCTACGCGCCGGAAGAGGCTCGCCGCCAAGGACTGCGCCATGTCGGCGTCGG
Source organism: Methylorubrum sp. Q1 (assembly GCF_004683995.1). Taxonomy (NCBI): domain Bacteria; kingdom Pseudomonadati; phylum Pseudomonadota; class Alphaproteobacteria; order Hyphomicrobiales; family Methylobacteriaceae; genus Methylorubrum; species Methylorubrum sp. Q1. The sequence continues at coordinate 88 of NZ_SRHQ01000031.1, forward strand.
TGCCCTGGCCCGCTTCGACTGATCCGGCCGTCGTTCGGTCGGTCTCCGGAACATCGTCCCGAAAGCCGGCAACCACCTTTCGGGATGATGCTCTAACGCGCCGCGCGGCGGGCGAGCAGGAGATGCATCCCCTGCGCCGCGAGCCCGCCGGCCAAAGCCGCGCCGCCCTTCACCAGAAAATCGATGAGCCGGCCATGCCGGCTCACGGTCAGGCCCTGTGCCGCCTCGAGCCCCCCGGCGAGGACCACGGCCGCGACGAGCGCCCATCCCCAGCGCCGCGGATACGAGAGCACGAGCAGGAAGCCGAACAGCGCGTAGGCGCCGGCCCGCTCCAGGGTCGGGGACGCCAGGACCGGACGCGCTTCGAGCGGCGAAAGCGTCACGGCGACGAGGCCGATGGCCACGACCCATGCCATCAGGCGAACAAGCGTCAGCATAGGATCTCGTGCGCGCAAGCCGGCACCAAGGTCAAGCAGGCCGGTCGCGCACGCCGCCGGAAGCCCGATGCCACCCATCAGCCTCACTCCACCGAAGCCGCGATCAGCGAGAAGATCAACCCGAGGGCAAGGTTGCCGGCGAGCAGGATCACGAACAGGGTCATGACCGCGTCACGCCGTGCAGGTCAGGACGATGTAGGGCCAGCGCGGAGGGCACGAGGTCCGTGGCGCCTCCGGCGCGCGTGTCGCGCTCCGGACATCGCCCCGCCCACCGACGGCACCGACATCCGCGGAGCGAGCCTCCGGTACGGCCCCACGCGCCGGCAGGCAGGGAACAATGCAGAATCCGATCAGGATGATCGAGGCGGCACGGGCGGCAACGACGATCTTCGGCATCTTTCCCCTCGCGACATCTCACGTTTCGCAGGAAGCTCGTTAGCCTTGGCTGTTTGCGGGGATGTTGCGTCGACTGTTGCGTCGAATGCACGGCCAATCGGATGCGGTGACGGGCAGGGCATCATGCGCTTCGCGGCCCAAAAATATCTTTGAGGATGCCCGCGGATACTTAAGTGCAAATGATGCCGGATATCCCTAATTTGGAGGATGCAATTGTCCCGAAACCGTTGCCTGCTACGTCCCGAGGGGCCGAGGCCGCAGTGAGACCGGGGCGCACAAAGGGGGCGCCGGCTGCGACGCGACGCCCCCGAGGGGGACGGGGTCATGGTGAGGAATGGGGCGGTTCATCCGCGCTGGGTCTTGCGCAGGGACGAGCGGCGGACCGGGCGATACGACGGCAACAAGGTGGTGCGGTGGATCGCACGCCCGACGCTGATGAAGGGGCGCAAGAAAGGATCGGCCACGGCCGACGCCGAGGACGGCACGGGAAGCTACGCGCCACCGTCCCGCCCGAACGGATACGGGGGCCTGCGGATCGTCTCCGACATGTGATGTGACGGGAGAGGCCGGGGGAATCGCCGAGTCCATCGGGCATGCGCTCGATTGCTCGCGCGAGGCCCCCGCCGCGAAATCACGCCACCGCCGTTCCGTACCTTGCAACCAAGGTCGGCATGCGATGCTCATGTCGGAGCCGACGGCAGACCGGGCCGGTTCTCGCAGCGGCTCCGGGAGGGTTTGCGCGAGATCCGTGAGGATTGACGCTGCACGCGAGCCGGGAATCTCTTGGCAAGGCCTTCGGCGCGGTACATGCTCGCCTTCGAAAGCCGCCGGACAACGCGGCGGCATCGGAGGGTCGTCCCATGCTCGCCGCCAACCGCTTGGTCAAATCGGCCTGGATCGCCGTCGATGTCACCAAGGAGCGCACCGAACGGGTGCTCGTGGTCGAAGCCTATATCGCCGTCAGTCCGCTGGAGAAGAATTTCGACGCCCACCGCTACGACAAGGTCGTGGAGGATGTGCGCCGCGTTCTCGCCGAGCATCCCGAGATCGACCGTGCCTCGATCCTGAGCATGCATCGGGATGCCGGCTGCACGGCCCTGTTCCGCAGCCAGCCCGCTCCCGCCACGGCGTGACGCGATCCGGTTCGCTCCGGTGGACCGGCAAAGGCCGACGTGACGAGAGCGAGCCGGGCGGGAAACACCCGGCGCATTGGTCACTGCCGGTCAGGCGGCCTTCGCTCCGTGCGACGGTGCGTCAGTGGCCGTGCGCTCCAATGCCGTTGTCGAGGAACAGCCGGTAGGCCGGGTTGTCGGTCTCGTCGACATAGGGATAGGCGAGCATTTCGAGGGCGGCGTCGAAGCGGGCGCGTTCCGCCGCCGGCACCTCGATCCCGGCGAGCACCCGTCCGTAATCGGCGCCGTGATTGCGGTAGTGGAACAGGCTGATGTTGAAGCCGTCACCGAGCGCTTCCAGGAACTTCATCAGCGCGCCCGGCCGCTCGGGGAACTGGAAGCGGTAGAGCCGCTCGTCGGCGAGCCCCGCCGCGCGCCCGCCCACCATGTAGCGGACATGCACCTTGGCCATCTCGTTGTCGCTCATATCGGCGACGCGGTAGCCGGCGCTCTCCAGGGCGGCGATCAAATCGCGCTTCTCGGGCTTGCCGCCGGGCAGGTTGATGCCGACGAAGATGCGCGCCTCGCTGCCTTGCGCGTAGCGGTAGTTGAATTCGGTGATCGCGCGGGGGCCGAGCGCGCCGATGAAGGCGCGGTAGGCGCCCGGCCGCTCGGGGATGGTGACGCCGAGCAGCACCTCGCGTTCCTCGCCGATCTCCGCACGCTCGGCGATGTGGCGCAGGCGGTCGAAGTTGAGGTTGGCGCCCGACGAGATCGCGACCAGCGGCCCGGCTCCGGGATTCCGTGCCGACCAAGCCTTGGCCCCGGCCAGACTCAGCGCGCCGGACGGTTCGGAGATCGCGCGGGTGTCGTCGAAGATGTCCTTGACGGCGGCGCACATCGCATCGGTATCGACGGTGATGACCCCGTCGAGATGCTCGCGGCAGAGCCGGAAGGTCTCCTCGCCGGCCTGCCGCACCGCGACGCCGTCGGCGAACAGGCCGACGCTCGGCAGCATCACCCGGTCGCCCGCCCGAAGCGCCTCGGACATGGTGGCGGCGTCGTCCGGCTCGACGCCGATCACCTTTGTCTCGGGGCGCAGATATTTCACGAAGGTGGCGATGCCGGCCGCCAACCCGCCGCCGCCGATCGGCACGAAGATCGCCTCGATCGGTCCGGTATGCTGATGCAGGATCTCCATGCCGATCGTACCCTGTCCGGCGATCACCTCGGGATCGTCGAACGGGTGCAGGAAGGTCAGGCCCCATTGCGCTTCGAGGCGCCGGGCCTCGGCCAGAGCCTCGTCGAAGGCGTCGCCGTGCAGGACGACCTCGGCGCCGCGGGCCCGGCAGGCATCGACCTTGATCGCGGGGGTCGTGCGCGGCATCACGATCACCGCCCGCACGCCGAGTTTGGCCGCGGCCAGCGCGACGCCCTGTGCATGGTTGCCGGCCGAGGCGCAGATCACCCCGCTCGCGAGCCGCTCCTGGGACAGCGAGGCCATCTTGTTGTAGGCGCCGCGCAGCTTGAACGAGAAGACCGGCTGCAGATCCTCGCGCTTGAGGAGGACGGGGCGGCCGAGCCGTTTCGTCAGGCGGGGCATCGGATCGAGCGGGCTCTCGATCGCCACGTCGTAGACGCGAGCGGAGAGGATCTTCTTGATGTAGTCGGTCACGGGCAGGCTTTCGGCCGCGTCATCGGGCAGGGCACGACCGGGACTTAGTCCTTCCGCGGCCGGGATGCGAGAGCGGGATACTCGGGGGAGGGGCGCGCACCGTCAGAGTCGGATCCCGGCATGGACTTGGCCCGGATCGAGAGGAGAGGCGAAGGCCGCGCCGATGCCGTCGCGGAAGATGCGCACCACCTGCGCGGCCGTGCCGCCGATGGTGATGCGCGCCCCGCGCGAGAGCGTGTGATCGAGGGCGAGCGCCGCGCCGGACGCCGAGATGTTGATGAGCCGCCCCGGCAGGACGCGGCCGTCTTCGAGGGTCACGAGCACGTCCTTGCGGGCCGGATTGATCCGCGGATGCGCCCGCGCCGCCTCGAAGGTCCGCCCCTGCTCGCGGGCCAGCGCCAGCAGGGCGCGGGCGACCTCGGCCGTCCGCTGCCGCGATGCCATGAGGCGGACGGCGAACAGGTTGTCGCCGCTGCTGACCACGCGGGCCTCGACTTGGCCGACATAGCGGATGCTGCAGGTGAGCGGCTCATCGACCGCCGGCTCGGAGGCCGAGCGGAAGGTGATGCCGGCCCGTGAAAGATCCTGGGTCACCGCGTAGAAGTCGGGCTGCCGCCGGCCCCAGCACAGCGCCGGGAGGAATACCGTATGGAGGTGGGAAGCTGGACGCTCGATCATGGTGCCGCGTGTCATCGTCGCACGACAATGGCCGCACGGCCCTGAACGGAAAACGCCGAAAATCCCTCGAATTTTTCCGAAAATTCCGCGGGCGAACCACCGGGCCAAGTGCTCGAATGTGAAGACGAACCGACTCGTCTTACCATCAGCCCGATCCTGCTCTCCCCACTGTCGAAGAAATTCGACTTCAGAGGATTTTGCTCAGTATCCTGCCTGAAATCGGCAAAGATTTATACGCGAAACTTCTATTGGATGACGAAAGCTGCGACACCACTACGAAGCGGGATTCGACATTGCGCTTTCCAGCGGGATGAATTCTGATCCCATCCGACAGCCATTCCAGGAGAGCATAACGCTCATGCTCAGATAGGAAGGCGAATGGGGAGTGGATCATCCGGCTCTCTCGTCAGGCCGGTTGTCAGGTGGCGGCCGCTCCGGGCATGGTCGGGCGATGAGCGACCCGCCGCCCGACACCGATCGCATTGCACGTCTCGAGATTCGGCTGACCGAGCAGGAGGCCGTGATCGAGGATCTGAACGCAGCCATCACCGCGCAGTGGACGGTGATCGACCGGCTCACCCGGCAGCTCGGCCGGTTGCAGGAGCAGGTCGAGGACAGCGCCTTCCGGAGCGCCAGTGGCGCGCCGGAGCCGCCGCCACCGCATTACTGAGGCGAGTTGGCCTCGTGCGGGCAGGGGAGAGCGTAATGCGGAGGGTGATGCGCTGCCTCGGCCTGTGCCTCGCACTGGTGCCGTTCTGCGCGGGCGCGTTCGAGCGCGCGCCGCACCCTTCCGAGGCACCGATGGAACCCTGTCCGAGCCAGGGGGCGGGCTTCTTCCGGATTCCGGGCACGGCGAGCTGCATTCGCCTGTCGGGCCGGGTAACGGCCGGTGCCGATATCGGCCCGCGCCGTAGCACCGTCCCCGTGCAGGGCCGCATCGCGGTCGAGACAAGGAGCGATTCCGCCCTGGGGCCCGTGCGCAGCTTCGTCCGGATCGAGGCGGGACAACGCTGAGGACCGCCGAAGCGCGCCGGATCAGTCGTCGCGATAGACGCGCTCGCGGCGCTCGTGGCGTTCCTGCGCTTCCAGCGACAGGGTCGCGATCGGCCGCGCATCGAGGCGCTTGAGCGAGATCGGCTCGCCGGTCTCTTCGCAGAAACCGTAGGAGCCGTCCTCCAGCCGGGCCAGGGCCGCGTCGATCTTGCTCGTCAGCTTGCGCTGGCGGTCGCGGGCGCGCAGCTCGATCGCCCGATCCGTCTCCGAGGAGGCGCGGTCGGCGATATCCGGATGGTTCTCGTTCTCGCTCTGAAGCGCGGTGAGAGTCCCCTGCGCCTCGCGCAGGATCTCGCTCTTCCAATTGAGCAGCTTGCGCCGAAAGTACTCGCGCTGCCGCTCATTCATGAAGGGCTCGCCGTCGGAGGGCCTGTAGCCGTCCTCGATCGTGACCTTCGCCATCGTCTTATCCTCGCGCTCCCTGCCGGTCAGCGGCGATCGTCGGCGAGGCTATAATCGAGCTGGGCAAGCTCTACAACGCGCGGATGCCGCCTCGCACCGTCGCGCGTGAAAAGCTCTCGCAATGCGGCAAAGACGACACGCTCAAGTGGCCCCCGACCCGACATCAGGTTGAGCCCGTGGGTCCGCGGCCGCAGGCGTGCGGGGAGCGCCGCCCTCGAACGCAAGGCATGCTCGACTTCGCCCGACCCACTTCCTTCCGGTTTCCCGGTTCAGGGCGCACCGCGCAGCCGGACGATGGCGGCGGCGATCTCGTCGGTCAGGGGGCGGGCGAGAGCGTGCCTGTAATGGGTCTGGTCGAAGAACAGGCCGGGATCGTGCAGGGCCGGCCGCTCAAGCCGCGCGTCGAGGAGCGCGCTGCGCCCGTGCCGTTGCAACGCCGCCGCCGCGGCGTTCCGGCACGCGGCCTCGGCGTGGGCACGCGGCGTGCCGGGCCGGGGGAGGCCGGCGGCGTAGACCGGCGGGAAGACCATGACCACGGCGGTCTCGGCCGGCAGCGCGGCAAGGGCATTGCCGAGACGGTCCGCGGCGGGAAAGTCCGGCCCTGCTTTGCCCGGAGCCGCCGCGTCGGGCGCCGGTGTTTCGCGCATGACGCGGAGGCGGTCGTCGTCGAGCGTGCCGCGCTTCAGGTAATCCAGCTCGTAGTCCCACCAGCCGTCGGCAACCGCCCGCTTGCGGCGCGCGCCGACGAGCCAGCCGATGCGGCCGACGACTTCCTGCGCCACGGAAAAGCGCAGGAGCCCCCGCAGATAGGCAAGCGGATCGGGGCTGTAGAGCCAGAACGGGAACGGCTTGTCGTTGGGCAAGGCCGGATCGTCGGTGCACCAGTACTCGTCCACCGAGAGGATCACGGCCTTCGGCGCCGGATGGTGGCGCAGGAACCAAACGAGCAGCGCGAGCTGCTCTCCGGGGCCGGTCGCGGGCACGGAGAGCTGCACGAAGGGAATGCCGGTCGCCGCCGTGAGCCGCGCGGGCTCGATCAGCTGGATGTGCGAATTGCCGAATACCGCGCCTGCGAAAGCCGGGTCGCGCCCGCGTGACGCGGCAGCGGTGCGTGGGCCCTGCGGACGCACGGCGCCGGCCGAGAACAGCGTCGAGCGCCCGCTGTCGTAGGGATCGATCAGGAAAGCGAGCGTGAGATATCCGGCGAGCAGGCCGATGGCGGTACGCAGGAACAGGCGCGCGAAGGCCGCCCAGTCCTGCCGCGCGAAGCTGCCGGAGGCGGGTACCATCTCAGAACTGGAAGTAGATGAATTCGTAGTTCGCATCGTCCCCGATCTTGAGGAGCACGACGACGAACAACAGGGCGAAGGCGGCCGCGAGCCAGCGGTTCGGCGGCAGCCGGTGCACGGCGGCCCAGGCGGTCGGGCCGATCATCGCGACGGCGGCGGCGATGAGAATCGTGCGCCACTTGAAGCCCGCCCCCGTGGGCGCCAACCCGAACAACCCCTTGTAGATCGCCAAGGCCGCCTCGAACGAGGATGCGCGGAACAGGACCCAGGTCAGGACCACGAATCCGGCCGTCAGCGCCCAGCCGAGGAGGTGCGGCAGCCGTCCGCCCGCCCGGCGCCAGAGCACGCCTGCCCCGAGGCCCACACCGTGCGCGGCGCCCCAGGCGACGAAGGTCAGCCCCGCCCCGTGCCAGAGGCCGCCGAGCGTCATGGTGGCGAAGAGCGCGCCGACCTGGACCGCGAGACCGCGGCGGTTTCCACCCATGGCGATGTAGAGATAGTCGCGCAGGAAGCGCGACAGCGTCATGTGCCAGCGTCGCCAGAAGTCGCGCAGCGAGGTGGCGCGATAGGGCACGTCGAAGTTCTGCGGCAGCACGATCCCGAACAGCAGCGCCAGTCCCAGCGCCATGTCGGTGTAGCCGGAAAAGTCGAAATAGATCTGGAAGGTGAAGCCGAGCGTCGCCTGCCACGCCTCGGCCATCGTCACCGCCTTGCCCGCGGCCGCCGCCTGGAACACGGGGTTGACGTAGACCGAGAGCGGATCGCCGAGGAACACCTTCTTGGAAAGCCCGACCGTCAGCAGCATCAGCCCGCGCCCGATCCGCTCGGCCGCGTCGGGACGCGCGTAGGGGCGCTCCTCGAACTGGTGCATGATCTCGCTCCAGCGCACGAGCGGGCCGGCGAGAACCTGCGGGAAGAAGGCGATGTAGAGGGCGTAGCGGGTCAACCCGAAGGACGGGGCGCGTCCCGCCCTCAGGTCCGTCAGGTACATGATGTGGTGGAAGGTGAAGAACGAGATCCCGAGCGGCAGGGCGAGGTCGATCCGCGGAAGATCGATGCCGGGGATCATGTCGGCGAGATCGGTGAGGAAGCCGAGATACTTGAAGGCGCCCAGCACCGCGAGGTTGCCGGCGAGCGCCACGGGGAACAGCCAGCCGGTGCGATCCCGCGGCAGGGCGCGGGCCACGAGCCAGTTCACGCCGATGGAGGCGAGAAGCAGCGGCAGGAAGCGCCAATCCCACCACGCGTAGAAGACGAAGGACAGCCCGACGAGAAGCGGCAGCCGCGCCTGCGGCCGATAGCGTTCGGCGGCGGCGTGAAGCAGCAGAGCGGCCGGCAGGAAGGCGAGCAGGAAAACGAAGGAGTTGAACAGCATCGCGGCGCGGACGATTCCCCTGACGATCCGGCGAGACCGGCGCGCGCCCGCTCACGCGGCCAGCCTTGTCGGGGATCGAAGCGCAACCGTCAATCGCGCCGAAGCGGCGCGTGGGCGCAGTGGGATCCTCCGCGCGCCCCCAAGGCTACCGTGAGGCGCCCAACGGAAGTACCGGCAAGCAACCAAGCTCCGCACCAAAATTGACCTCGATCTGTGCAAGGGCCGCCGGCAGTGGGCGTACAGCACCGCGATTGAGACGCGTCAGTCAGCTTCGGTTCATCGAGGCAGACCTAGCTTCCGGCATCGGCCGTATGGTCCGGCCGCAACGGAGAAATCGTACGATGACGCACGCGAAGGCGTTCGCATTGGCTGCGGTGATCGCCGGCAGCCTTGGTGTCGCGGGAAGCGCCCAGGCGGCGCCCTTCAGCCCAGCCCCTCTCGCGACGGACAGCGCGCTCGTGGAGCGCACCGCCGGCGGCTGCGGGCCGGGCTTCCACCCCAATCCCTGGGGCATCTGCCGCCCGAACTGGGGTCCGCGGCGCTACTGGGGCGGCCCGCCCCCCGGCTATTATCGCCCGCGGCCGCTCTACCGGCCCTACGGCTACTACCGCCCACGGCCCTATTACTGGTGATTGTACGGGCCGGACCTCGCAAAGGGGGTCCGGCCCTTTTCGTGTTCAGGCGCCGCGCGCCGCTTCGAGCTTGGCCAGTTCCACCGCCGCGCGCAGTTCGATCTCGGCCACCAGCCCGTCGAGGCGGGCGTCGCCGCTCTCCGCATTCCGCTCGGCGAGGCGGCCGGCGATGGCCTGAAGGTCGCGCGTCGCTACCCGTCCGCCGATCAGCGCGGCTTTCAGGCGGTCGAGCCCGTCGAGCAGGTCGTGCCCGCGCTGCACCGAGCGGCGGCGGCGCTCCTTCTGCGCGTCGGCCCCGTCCTGTCCCTGGAGCGTGAGGAGGGCATCGAGCCCGGTGAGCATGCCGGTCTGGCTCGCGCCCGCGGTCGCCGCCCGGGGCGTCTCTTCCGCTCCCGACGTTGGGGCGAAGGCGCCCGGCGCCGCGGCGCGGCGGGTGGCGTTGAGCGCACCCGCGGCGGCGGCGGCAAAGCGTGTGTCGACGCGCATGATGGTCCGAAACCTTTTCGCACCCGACGATGCACGGCGGGTTCCGATCTCCGAAGACATCGGCCGACAGGGTTAAGCGCGGGTAAACAGCCCGGCAGAAGCTGCCGGGGCGGCAGGAAACGCTCTCGTCCCCACGCCGCTCCGGCAGCACCAAAAAAGAAAAATTTCCTTGTCCTCAGTATCTTAGCGTTTGGCACGGCCCTGGCAGAGATCGAACCGGCGTAAAGTCGCCTGGTCCGGCTGCCGAGTTCCGATGCCCCTGCCTCGTCCCCTGTTCGCCCGCCGTCTCGTCGCGGTGCTCGCCTGCCTCGCGGTCCTGCTGCCGCCGGCCCCGGCCAGCGCCCTGTCGCGGGTCAAGGATCTCGCCGCCGTCGAGGGCGTGCGCACCAACCAGCTCGTCGGCTACGGCATCGTGGTCGGCCTCAACGGCACCGGCGACACGCTCAACAACATCCCGTTCACCAAGCAGTCCCTGCAGGCGATGCTGGAGCGGCTCGGCATCAACACCCGCGGCGCGACCATGCGCACCCAGAATCTTGCGGCAGTGATGGTGACGGCCAACCTTCCCCCCTTCGCGACCCAGGGCACGCATATCGACGTGACCGTCTCCTCGCTCGGCGACGCCAAGTCGCTTCAGGGCGGCACCCTGGTGGCGACCTCGCTGCTCGGCGCCGATGGTGAGATCTACGCCCTGGCGCAGGGCTCGGTGGCGATCGCCGGCTTCGCGGCGGAGGGCGAGGCCGCCAAGATCACCCGCGGCGTGCCGACCAACGGGCGCATCTCCAACGGCGCGCTGGTCGAGCGCGAGATGGCGTTCAAGCTCAACGAGGCGCGCTCGCTCCGGCTGTCGCTGCGCAACCCCGACTTCACCACCGCCAAGCGGATCGCCTCGGCGATCAACGACTTCATGGGCGCCGACACCGCCGAGCCGACCGACCCGGCGACGATCACGCTCCAGATCCCGGCCAAGTACCGCGGCAACATGATCCGCCTCATCACCGAGGTCGAGCAACTCAAGGTCGAGCCCGACCAGACCGCGCGGGTGGTGGTGGACGAGCGTTCCGGCATCATCGTGATGGGCCGCGACGTGCGCGTCTCCACGGTCGCCATCGCGCAGGGCAACCTGACGGTGACGATCACCGAGCAGCCGATGGTGAGCCAGCCCGCGCCGCTGTCGAACGGCCAGACCGCCTTGGTGCCGCGCACCGGGGTGAAGGTGGATACCGGCGACGGCAACAAGCTCGCCCTGGTGAAGGAGGGCGTGAGCCTGCGCGAACTGGTCGACGGCCTCAACGCGCTTGGGGTCGGCCCGCGCGACCTGATCTCGATCCTTCAGGCGATCAAGACGGCCGGCGCACTCCAGGCCGACATCGAGCTGATGTAATTTCTTTCCCATCGGGAGACCGCACCATGCTGCCCCTCGCAACCTTCGCGGCCTCCGCCGCCTTCGGCGTCGGCAAGAACCTGCTCAACACGCTCGCGAAAACCGACGCGAACACGATGGACACGGCCAAGTCCACCGCCTCGACCAAGGCGCGCAAGACCGCCGACGACTTCGAGAAGATGTTCCTGGAGGACAGCTTGGAGAAGCTGACGCAGAGCGAGGGCACGGAAGGGCCGATGGGCGAGAACGGCACCGGCGGCGGCGTCTGGCGCTCGATGATGACCAAGGAATACGCCAACGCCATCGTGAAGACCGGTGGCGTCGGCATCAGCAATCAGGTCTATTCCGAGATGATGCGCATGCAGGAGGCAGGCAATGGCCGCTGATCGGACCCTCGCCCTGCGCCTCACCGACCGCCCCTCGGCCCAAACCTTCGTGCGCGGGCTGCTCGCCACCATGATCGAGCTGGAAGCGGTGCTCACCCGCGAGAGCGACGGCGTGCGAGCCGGGCGGATCGCCCAGGCGCTGACGGAATCCGTGTCGAAATCCGAACTCGCCTCCGCCTACATGAACGGCCTGGAGGCCGCCAAGGCCAACGCGATCGCGCTCGCCCGCTTCGCACCGGAAGGTCTGGAGGCGCTGAAGGCGGCCCAGCACCGCTTCGCGGCCGTGGTGGAGACCAACCAGCAGGTGCTCGCCACGGCCCGCGCCGTCTCCGAGGGGCTGATCAAGGCGCTGGCCGAGGAGGTCGCCAAGGCGCGCACGCCCACCGTCTATGGCCGCCCCTCCGTCTCGCCCTCGCCCTACGGCCGGGGTGCGCAGGGCGGGCCGCTGGTGTTCTCGCGCAGCCTTTGAACACTTCGGGAGAAGACTCCGGGACGCCGCAACCCGCGCGGCGATCTTTACGGTTTCGTAACGCCGATCCGATCTTCTGGTTGTATCGCCTCGATGCGGCGAACGGCCCGCGGCCTTCTGGCGCCCTGTTGCCGGCAATTCGAGGAGGCACGGAATGTCGAGGATCAGCGCGAGCCGCGAGCCGAGCCTTCCGCTCCACCGCGGCACACTTCCCGCAACGGATGCAACCGGATTGAATCGCTCAGCGGCCGGCCGGAAAGCCGCCGCCGATCCCGCCGCCACCGTCCAAGTCTCCGGCAAGGTCTCCGAAAAGGCGCAAGCCGCAGCGGACAAGCTGAAGGCGGATCAGGAAGCCGCCGCGGTCGCGGCGCGAACCTTCGACGAACACCTGAAGGCCCGTTCGGACGCGTTCGCCGCCAAGCTCGGCACGGCCTTCGAGCGGGAAGGCATTCCCCTCGACGAACCGATCGCGCTGCGGGTCGAGTCCGGGACGCTCGTCACCGACAGCCCTTACCGCAAAAAGGTCGAGAAGGTCCTCAAGGAGGATCCGGAGCTCGCGAACGAGTTCGAGGCCATCGCCTCGCTCAAGTCGATGCGGGCCGCGCAGAAGTCGCTCGAACTCTACAACGAGGAGAAGAAGAGCGCGCGAAGCCGGGACGAGCAGGATCAGGCCTATGGCCGATACACGACCCGGATGCTCGACATCCAGCGCCTGTCCGGCACGATGGTGCTCGAGGACGGAGCGTTCACCTCGGCGGCCGAGGACTACATGGCCGTGATGTCCGGCGAGCGCCTCTCCACCAGCGCCGATCCGAGGAAAGAGGTGCTGAAGCGGTACGATTCAATCCTGCAGGCGGCCCGATAGCGGGCGGCAAATTATCCGCCTCCCGCACCGCCTGAAAGAATTTGATCTTATGCCGTCATGAAAGTTCCCATCCGATTCGGACGCATGGTTTTGGGAAATCGTCCGAAGATCTGACCGATCGGAACTTCCCGCCTGCGTGCCGCTTGCCTCCGAACACAATCATCGGAGGAAATGCCCATGTCGAACGACGTGCTTATTCCGCTGCTCGCCATCGTCACGATTGTCCTCGTCGCGGCCTTCGCGGTCTGGCAGCGGGCTCGGGTGGCGCAGTCGAAGAACGACCCGAACCGCTCGGCCTTCACCCAGGCCCACGGAGAAGCGCCTCGCCCGAACCGGCCCGGCACCGAGCACTGACGCGTCCGGAGCAGCGGCCCGAAAGGGATTGCCGGCTCTTGGATGACGACGTTGCAGAACGACAGGCGAGAGCCTCGTCCTGGATCCGACATCCAAGACGAGGCTCTCGCTTTCTGCCGGGTGAGGGCGCCTGCGCCGTCCAGCTTGAAAACACTTCAGTAAACGCCCGGTCACCGATCGTTTCCCTTCGGTCACGGCGGTGGAGCGGGCGTTTTGCGAGGGTCGTTTAAAACGGCAACAGGATGTCCACGAGCTGCTGGCCGTAGCGGGGCTGCTGCACGTCGGTGATCTGGCCGCGGCCGCCATAGGCGATGCGGGCCTGGGCGATCTTGCTGGAATCGATGGTGTTGTCGGACTCGATGTCCTCGGGCCGCACCACGCCGGCGACGATCAGCTCGCGCACCTCGAAATTGATGCGGATCTCCTGCTTGCCCTCGACCACGAGGTTGCCGTTGGGCAGCACCTGCGTGACGACCGCGGCGACGTTGGTGGTCACCGTTTCGGCGCGCTGCACCGAGCCGGCTCCGTCGCTCGACGAGGTCGAGGTGCCGTTGATAAGCTTGTCGGGGGTGATGCCGGCCGCGGCCACGCCGGCATTCTTCTCGAGGCCGAGGGCGTTGGGTAAACCGAAGGCTTCCGCGTTGGTGCGCGAGCGCTTGGTCTCGTTGTTGAGGTTGGCCCGGTCGGTCACATTGACCTTGATGGTGAGCAGGTCGCCGATCCGCGCCGCGCGCTGGTCCTTGAAGAAGGCCCGCGAACCCGTGCGCCACAGGGAGTTCGGTGCGTAGGAGACGGGGCTCACATCGGGCATCGCCATGCGCACCGGCCGGTAGCCGGGCTGGGCGGTCGGATCCTCGATCGCCGAGAGCGTCGGCGTGGCGCCGACCTGGGAGAGGCGGTCCACGGTGTTGCAGGCGCCGAGCGGCGCGAGCGCCAGGATCACGGCGAGGCGGGAGAGGCGGGGACGGCGAGCGGTCATCGGATGGGTCCGGCGCTGGCGGGAAAGGGAGGAAGACGGAAGCGACGGGGCGCGCGGCTCACGGCGCCGCGCTGGCCTGGAGGATCGGCTGAGGCTGCGGGACCGGGCCGACCGAGACCCGCCCCGGGGCGATCACCACGGCTTGCAGCACCTTCTTCGAGGCGGCGTTCATCACCGAGACGCTGGCGCCGAGCCGGCCGCTCTCGTTGGCGATGCCGCGCAGCGACAGCGACACGCCGGCGGTCTCGAACACGATGGCGACGCTGTCGCCGCGGGCGACGAGATCGGGCGGTGCCACGTCGCCGGAGCGCAGGACGGCGCCGGCGCTGAGGGGACGCTGCGCCACCTGCCCGACGACCAGGGTCGGCGCGCCCTGCACGTCGTTGGGCACCCCGTCGCGCGGGCGGCGCTCGACGGTAAGGTCGGCGCTGGCGACCGCTTCGCCGCGGTTGAGGCTGCGGGTCAGCACCGCCACCTCGCGGGTCTCGACCGCTACGCCGGCCACCCGCAGCGACGCCTGACGCTCGCCGAGCACCACGAGGCCGGCGACCCGGCGGGTGCGCGGATCGTAGGTGACATCGACCGCCGCCGCCTGCCCGTCGAGGTCGAGCGGGGCGAGTAGCATCGGCGCATCGCCGTCGAGGCGCACCGAGAGGGATTTCGGATCGAGGCCGTAACCGGTCTCCAGCGCGCGCTTCAGCGCCGCCTCGATCTCCGTCGCCCCGACCCGGCGGGCGGCGCGCTGCACCGTCACCTGGAGCCGCCCGCCGGTCTCGATTCCGGTCAGGCCGAGGGAGGCCGCCGCCTCGATGATCCGGCGGGCCTGGATCGTGCCGACCGCGCCGAGGGCCGGCGCGCGGAACAATGCGCGGGCGGCGAGATCGGCGGGGGCGCCTTCCACAAGGTCGCCGAAGCTGAGGGTGTCGCCGCGGGCGGTGACGTCGCCCCGCAGGCGCAGCGTGGTGCCGGCGGCCATCAGCGGCAGGGCGAACAACGTCACCGCGAGGAAGCCGGCCAGCGCGAGGACGGTCCGGCCGATCATGCCGCGCGAGAGCGGGGTGACGGCCAGCGGGACGGGACGGCGGATTGGCCGGAGGGCGTGCATCACGGGTCGAATCCTCAACCGCGGAACATCTGCGAGGTGGTGGAGAGCATCTGGTCGGCGGCGGTGACGACCTTGGAGTTCATCTCGTAGGCGCGCTGCGCCGCGATCAGCGACGAGATCTCGGTGACCGCGTTGACGTTGGCCTCTTCGAGGTAGCGCTGCTGCAGATTGCCGAAGCCTTCCGAGCCCGGCAGGCCGGTGATGGCGGGGCCCGAGGCCGCGGTCTCGACGAACAGGTTGTCGCCGATCGATTCGAGGCCGACCTTGTTGACGAAGCGGGCGAGCTGGAACTGGCCGAGCGCCTGCGGCGCGGTCTGGCCCGGCAGGGTCGCCTGCACCGCGCCGGTGGCCGAGATCGTCACCGAGGTCGCGGTGTTCGGCACCGTTACGCCCGGATCGAGCAGGTAGCCGTCGCGGGTGACCATCTGCCCTTGCGCGTCGAGGTCGAACGAGCCGTCGCGGCTGTAGGCGGTGCGCCCATCCGGCAGGCGAACGCGAAACAGGCCCTCGCCGCGGATCGCGACGTCGTAATCCTTCTCGGTCTGCGCCAACGGGCCCTGGCCCATCGCGCGGGCGGTCGAAGTGGTCTTCACGCCCGAGCCCAGCGCGAGGCCGGCGGGCAGCATCGTGTTCTGGTCCGAGGTCGAGGAGCCGGAGCGGCGCAGGTTCTGGTAGAGCAGATCCTGAAAATGCACCTGCTGGCGCTTGTAGCCGGTGGTGCGCAGGTTCGCGATGTTGTTCGAGATGACCTGAACGTTGAGTTCCTGGGCCGCCATGCCCGTGGCGGCGGCGTAGAGGGCGCGCATCGGCGTCGGTCCTTAAAGCCGGGGGGTCAGGCGACGTCGGCGAGACGGCGGATCGCCGTGCCGCGCAGGTCGTCGAGGCGCGAGATCACGCTCGAGACCATCGAGTAGGTGCGGTTCACGTCCATCAGCCGGGTCATCTCGACTACCGGCTTCACGTTGGAGCGCTCCAGCGCGCCGGGCTCCAGATGGGCACCGGGGCCGGCGGGCCGGGCGGGCGCCTCGGACGAGAACAGATTGGCGCCCTCCGACTTCAGCGCCTGCGCGTTGGCGAAGTTGACGAGGCGCAGGCGGCCGCGGATGCCGAGATTGGTCGAGATCGTGCCGTCGGGGGCGATGGCGAGCCCCGTCTCCTGCTGACCGATGGTGATCGGGCCGCCGTCGCCCTGCACCGCGTGGCCGTCCGAGGTGACGAGGTTGCCGCCTGCGTCGAGTTCGAAGGCGCCGTTGCGGGTGTAGCGCAGGCCCTGCGGCGTCTGGACGGTGAGGAAAGCGTCGCCGCGCAGGGCCACGTGCATCGGGTTGCTGTCGGGCTCCACCGGCCCCTGCGTGAGGTCGAGCGGGCTGCCCTGGTCGATGACGTAGGAGAGGCGGCGGTCGCTCCGCTGGAAGCTGTCGGCGGAGGCCACCGGCATCAGATATTCCTGAAAGCGGGCCGAGCGCGCCTTGAAGCCGGTGGTCGAGACGTTGGCCATGTTGTTGGCGATGACGTCGAGTTCGCGAGCCAGGGCGGTCTGGGCGGAGACTCCGACGAAGAGCGCGTTCTGCATGGTGTGCCTCGGATGGCGACGGGTTCGTGCCCTCCACCGCAGGGGCCGTGCCAATCCCGGAAACTTCGTTTTTACCTTAACAATCAATCGTTTGTCCGAAGCGAAGCCTGGCGCCGGCACCGGCCCGCCGGGGGACGGCGGCAAGTCCGACCCGGCAAGTTCTGCCGCCTTAACCGAGGGTTAACCACGTCGGCCGAGAACGGAGGGAAGGGGATTGCGCGTCACGCGCGAGCCCCGCCCCATCGCCCCGATCCGGTTTGCCGACGAGCAGCACATGGCCAAGAAGCCGAAGAAGGCGCCCGCGGCGGAAGGCGAGGAGGGCGCGGCGGAAGCGCCGAAGTCCAAGAAGAAGCTCATCATCATCGCCGCCGCGGTGCTGCTGCTCGGGGGCGGCGGAGGCGGGTTCTTCTTCATGAAGAGCCGGGCGGCGCATGCCGACGCCCACGGCGAGCACGGGGCCGAGAAGCTCGACCCGAAGGCGCAGGCCGTGTTCCTCGACATGCGCGACATGCTGGTGAACCTCAGCCCCGATCCGGGGGCGACCAAGTCCAACGTGCTCAAGCTGCGCGTCGCGCTGGAGTTGAAGGACGCCAAGGTCGAGGCGACGGTCAAGCCGCTGATGCCGCGGGTCGAGGACGCCTTCCAGACCTATCTGCGCGAGATCCGGGCGAGCGATCTGGCCGGCTCCGCCGGCCTCTACCGCCTGCGCGAGGAATTGCTGCGGCGGGTCAACATCGCGCTGCACCCGGCCAAGGCCGAGGCGGTGCTGTTCAAGGACGTGATCGTCCAGTGAACCGCGCGGTCGCCCCGTCCCGAAACCCGGCTCTCCCCGAATCCCCCATCGTCAAGACAACCGCGAGCGCGCGACCGGCATGATCGGCCCCGAAGACGAGATGGAGGACGATTGGGCGGCCGCCTTTGCCGAGCAGGGCGGCGAGGGCGGCGGCGGCGACGCGTCGCTGGCCGAGGAATGGGGCGCGGCGCTCGCCGAGCAGGGCACGACCAAGAGTGCCGGCGACGTCGCCGCCGAATGGGCGACGATGATCGAGGACGGGGAGACCGAGAATCTTCCCGAACTCGCCGGCAACGACCGCATCCTGAACCAGGACGAGATCGACGGCGTCCTCGGCTTCTCCCTGCGCGAACTCTCCGCCTCCGGCGCGGGGGGCGTGCGCGCCATCGTCGATTCGGGCGTCGTCCAGTACGAACGCCTGCCGATGCTGGAAATCGTCTTCGACCGGATGATCCGGTTGCTGTCGACGAGCCTGCGCAACTTCTTCCAGGACAACGTCGAGGTGACGCTCGACAACATCACCTCGGTCCGCTTCGGCGACTATCTCAACGCGATCCCGCTCCCGACCCTGCTCGGCGTGTTCAAGGCCGATTCCTGGGAGGGCTCGGGCCTCGTCACCGTCGAGCAGACGCTCGCCTACTCGACCATGGACCTGCTGCTCGGGGGCAAGCGCGGCGGCTCGTCGAGCCGGCTCGACGGACGGCCCTTCACCACGATCGAGATGAGCCTCGTGCGCCGCCTCGTCGAGATCATCCTCACCGACCTCGAACTGTCGTTCCAGCCGCTCTCGCCGGTGCGCTTCGGCATCGACCGCATCGAGACCAACCCGCGCTTCGCCACCATCACCCGGCCCGGCAACGCCGCGATCCTGATCACGCTCAAGCTCGACATGGACGGGCGCGGCGGCGGGATGCAGATCCTGTTCCCCTACGCGACGGTCGAGCCGATCCGTGACCTGCTGATGCAGAGCTTCATGGGCGAGCGGCTCGGGCGCGATCAGGTCTGGGAGAGCCACCTCGCCACAGAGATCTGGCAGGCGGATGTGGACATGGAGGCGGTGCTCCACGAGGTGACGCTGCCCCTGAAGCGGGTGCTCAACCTCAAGGTCGGCGACACGCTGATGTTCGACCGCAAGCCCTCTGATCTCATCACCGTGCGCTGTGGCGACTGGGCGCTGACGCAAGGGCGGATCGGCCGGATCGACGACGCGATCGCGGTGCAGATCGCCCGGCCGCTGCGGCAGTCCCGCACCACGCTGCAGGCCTACGAGATCTCGATGCAGAACCGTAACGACGGGTAGCGGCAGGAAGACCATGATGACCTTCTTCGTCTCGATGGCCGCCGACGTGCTCGTCGCCGTTCTTCTGGTCGCCACCATCGCCTCCTCGGTGAAGCTGTCGGGGCGCATCAACCGGCTCAAGGCGGACGAGGCGGCCCTGCGCTCCACCATCGGCGACCTCATGGTGGCGAGCGCCACCGCCGAGCGGGCCATCGCCGGCCTGCGCGCCACCCTCGACGAGTGCGACCGGACGCTGACCGAGCGCCTCGCCGGCGCCGAGCGCACCAGCACCGATCTCGCCGCCCATGTGCAGGCGGGGGAAAGCGTGATCAGCCGCATCGCGGCCATCGTCGGCCAGGCGCGGACCACCGCCACGGCGGCGCCCGCCGCGGCCCCCGCCGTGCCGCGTCCGGTGGCCGTCGAGGCCGTGCCCGCCATCGGCAACGGCGAGCGCGTCGGCGCGGCGCTCGCCGCGGCCCAGGCCCTGTCCGAACGCGCCCTCGATCGCCTCCGGGCCAGGGCCGCATGACCCTTCCCGCGCGCCGACTCGCACGTCTCGCGAGCCTTCCGGCGCGCCCCTTCCGGCTGCGCCTGATCGACGCCGTGACCCTGGCGGCGATCGGGCTTCTCGTGCTCAAGCTCACGGCGCTGGTCGCCGCGGACGAGCCGGCGCCCGGCGCACCGCTGCCGGATTTCGCCCGCGTGCTGGCCAAGGCGCGCACCAATTACGAACCGACCGACCCGACGACCACGGGCTCCGTCTCGGCGCCGCCGAAGAAGGCCGAACCCGCCCCGCCGCCGGTCTACCAGCCGCAGGTGCCGGAGCCGGTCTCGGACAGCGAGCGGGCGATCCTGGAAAAGCTTGCGGCCCGCCGCGACTCGCTCAAGCAGCGCCGTGACGAACTCGACCTGCGCGAGCAGATGCTCAAGGACGCCGAGCGCAAGCTCGAAACCGGCGTGGCCGACCTGAAGGGGGCCGAGGACAAGGTCGGGTCCGAGGGGACCAAGCGGGCCGAGGCCGAAAAGGCCGGGATGAAGGGCATCGTCCTCATGTACGAGACGATGAAGCCGAAGGACGCGGCCCGGGTCTTCGACCGCCTGAACCTCGAGACGCTGGTGCCGATCGTGACGGCGATGAACCCGCGCAAGATGGCCGAGGTGCTCGCTCTGATGGGCTCGGAGCCGGCCGAGAAGCTGACCGTGGCGCTCGCCAACCGCGCCCGCGGCCTCGAAGCGCCGCAGGCGTCCGCCGCGATCCCCGGCCTGCCCCCCGGCGAGCTGCCGGCGATCGATCCGGGACCGACGGCACGGACGGCGCGCTAGAGCGCCTTCCGACGAAGCGGTCACCGGTTCGTCGAAAGGAGGTGCATCAAGACAAGGGGTTAGACGCCGGCCTGACGCAATCAGGTCGAATACGGCTCTCAGGGCGACCCGGCCGGCTCCGCCAGGGCCCGCTCGATCGCACCGTCCAGGGCCTCGGGCTTCGTGGACGGGGAGAATCGGCCGATCACCCGGCCGTTCCGGCCGATCAGGAATTTCGTGAAATTCCATTTGATGGCGTGCGTGCCGAACAGGCCGGGCTTCTCGCGCTTGAGATCGACGTAGAGCGGGTCGGCGCCCGAGCCGTTGACCTCGACCTTGGCGAGGACCGGAAAGGTCACGTCGTAGGTCAACGAGCAGAACTGCTCGATGGCGGCGGCATCGCCCGGCTCCTGCGCACCGAACTGGTTGCAGGGCAGGCCGAGCACCACGAGGCCGCGGGCACGATGGCGCCGCCACAGGGTCTCCAAGCCCTGATATTGCGGCGTGAACCCGCATTTCGAGGCGGTGTTGACCACCAGAAGCACTTTGCCGCGATACTGCGACAGGGGATGCGGTCCACCGCGCGCGTCGCGCGGGACGTGATCGTAGAGGTCGCTCATGACCGCTCCCAACGCCGTCGATTGCTCAATAGTCCCGTCTCCAAGGGTGATATTATCCTAAATTTCCTAGAACGATTCCAGGCTCGACTGTAAATCCCATTGTCGCCGTGCCGTGCGGCGTCCCTGCAATTGCATCCTTGAGCAAGCGGGGCTAGAGCCCTCTCCGCTGGGCAGCAGACCGGCCCGGCGTAAGAGAGCACGTTAAAACAAGGGCTTAGTGTCTCCCACGCAACTCTCGCCGTGCCAACCGTGTCCGGTGGGGAGACGATCGGTGATCGGGCATTGTGTGAGGCACTTCCAGAGGCCCGGACGACACTCGCAGGAGCTCCACCATGCCGTCCCTGTCCCGCGGAACCGCGTCCTCCACGGCGCTTCTGCTCGCCGGATTGATGGCCCTGGTCGGGCCGAACATCGCCTCCGCTCAGGAGGCCGCCCCCGAGGCCGCACCGGAGGCCGCCCCCGCGGAGCCGGCCGCGCGACCGAAGCCGCGCCCGCGCAAGCCGGCACCGAAGAAGGAAGAGGCGAAAGAGCCGGCGAGCGCCGCCCCCTCCGGCACGGTGCTGGAGCCCGCAGCGGCCTCCGGATCGGCCCAGTGGCCGCCCGGCGCGACCTCGGTCAGCGAAAGCTACGGCGATTGGACGATGAACTGCAACCGCGCCGAGGCGCGCACCGATTGCGTGATCATCCAGTCGCAGGGCGACCGGCGCACCGGAAAGCGGCTGTTCAGCGTCGAACTGCGGCCGCCCAAGGACGGCAAGAGCGAGGGCCTGATCCTGATGCCTTTCGGCCTTCAGATCGAACCCGGCGTCTCGTTCAAGCTCGACGACCGGCAACTCGGCAAGGGCGCGCCCTTCTCGTTCTGCGTCAGCGACGGCTGCCTCGTGCCGGTCAGCCTGCCGACTCTGGCCACCGACACGATGAAGACGGCCACCAGCCTCACCATCACGGCGACGAAACCGGACGCCAAGGAGCCGACGATCATCACCGTGCCGCTCTCCGGCTTCGCGGCCGCCTTCGCCCGGGCGAGCGCCTTCGGAAGCTGACGCGCCCGGTCTCGCGATCGGCCGGAGAAATGGTAAGGCTGCCCCATGCAGCCCTTTGCCAAAGCGCTCCTTCTCGCCACCGCGATCCTCGCCGGGCCGATCCCGGCGCGGGCCGAGGCACCGACCGACCCGGCGCAGCCGGATTTCGCGCGATGCCTCGGTGAATTGAAGACGCTCGCCGAGGAGCGCGGCGTGCCGCGTACGGTGGCCGAGACGGCCCTGTCGGGGATCGCGCCCGATCCCTCGGTGGTGCCGGCGACCCAATCGCAGGCCGAGTTCGTCAAGCCGATCTGGGAGTATATCGAGGCGAGCGTCACGCCGGAGCGGATCGCGACGGGCCAAGCCAAGCTCGCCCAGTGGTCCGAGGTGCTGGGGCGGATCGAGGCGGCCTACGGCGTCGATCGGCACATTCTGGTCGCCTTCTGGGGCGTCGAGTCGAATTTCGGGGCCGCCCTCGAAGGCTCCGGCATCCGTCCCGTCGTGCCGGCGCTGGCGACGCTGGCCTGCGGCGATCCCGCCCGGCCCGGCCTGTGGCGCGACGAACTCGTCGCGGCCCTGAAGATCCTCGGCGACGGCGATGCCGACGCGGAACGGATGCGCGGATCCTGGGCCGGCGCCATGGGCCACACCCAGTTCATGCCGACCGCGTTCCTGCGCCACGCGGTCGATTTCGACGGCGACGGCAAACGCGACATCTGGCACTCGGTGCCCGACGCGCTCGCCTCGACCGCCAACTTCCTGAAGCAGTCCGGCTGGCGCGCGGGCGAGGGCTGGGGCCTTGAGGTGCGCCTGCCCGACGGGTTCGACTACCGGCTCGCCGACGAGACCACCGAGCGGCCTTTCACCGAGTGGCAGACGCTCGGCCTCAAGCCGGCCAACGGCGCCTTTCCCGATGGTGCGGAGCGCGGCGCCGCCCTGCTGCTGCCGACGGGCGCGAAGGGGCCGGCCTTCCTGCTGGAACCGAACTTCCGGGTGATCCTGCGCTACAACACGGCGCTCGCCTACGCGCTGACCGTGGCGCATCTCTCCGACCGGCTGCGCGGCGCGCCCGGCTTCACCCGCGACTGGCCGCGGACCGACCGCATGCTCACGACGGAGGAGCGCACCGATCTGCAGACCCGGCTCGCCGCCCTCGGCCACCCGGTCGGCGGCGCGGACGGGAAGATCGGGCCGAAGACCCGTGCCGCGATCCGGGCCTTCCAGGAAGCTAAGGGCCTCGTCCCCGACGGCTATGCCGATGCCGCGCTGCTCGATCGGGTGCGGGCGACGAACGCGCCGGCCCCGTGAGCCGATGCGCGTCCTGCTGGTCCATTGCCATCCCCGCCGCGACAGCTTCAACGCGGCGCTGCGCGACACGGCCGTCGCCGCGCTCGAAGCGGCGGGCCACACGATCGAACGGCTCGATCTCTACGGAGAGGGTTTCGATCCGCGGCTGAGTGCGGAGGAACGGGGCGCTTATTACGACGAGGGTGCCGAGCGGCCGGATCTCGCCGGCCACATCGCCGCCCTGCGCCGGGCCGAGGCACTGATCCTCGTCTACCCGACATGGTGGTTCGGACCGCCGGCTATGCTGAAAGGCTGGTTCGACCGGGTCTGGCTGCCCGGCATGGCCTTCGCGCTGGGCGGGGCGAAGGTGCTGCAACCACGCCTCACCAACATCCGACGAATTGCCGTGGTGACGACCTACGGCTCGCCGCGCTGGCTGCTCTGGCTCGTCGGCTGGCCCGATTGGCGGCTGTTCCGCTTCGGCATCCGCCCGCTCTGCGCCCCGCGCTGCCGGCTCGACTGGATCGCGCTCACCGGCATGGATGGAGCCTCGGAGCCGATGCGCGCGCGTTTCATCGAGCGGGTTCGCCGACGGCTGTCGGCGTTCTGAGCCGTATCAACCGCCCGGGAAGCGCTCGAAGCTCGGCAACTGGTGCGCCTCCTCCATCCAGGCGACGCGCTCGGCCACCTGGATATGTGCCTGCGGCGGCAGGGCTTCGGGCGTGTCGAGGGTGCCGGTCTGCACGTCGATCATGCCCGGCAGCATCTGCTCGTTGACGTAGAATAGGCCCGTGCCGCACTTCCCGCAGAAATGCCGCCGTCCGTGCTCGGAGGAGGCGTAGACCGTGGGCTCGCCGGAGATCGTCACGCGCGCGGCCGGCACCATCGCCCAGCCGACCATCGGCGCGCCGGAATGGCGCCGGCAATCCGAGCAGTGGCAGAGCGCACTATGGGCCACCTCGGTCGGCATCTCGTAGGTGATGGCCCCGCAATGGCAGCGTCCCGTGAGCATGAAACCTCCTCGAATCGCGAAGCAGCGATGCGCCGGAGGATAGAGCATCGTCCCGAAGGAAGGGGTACCGGCGTTCGGAAAAACAGACGCTGCGAAGACGAAAGTCCGGGACCCGATGAAGCCTCAGAATGCGAGAAGCCGCGGCAGCCCTCTTCCGGCTGCCGCGGCTCCCATACCGGACGAAGGACGCAGGACGGTGCGCCCTCCTGACCGGATCACTCAGCCGGCTGAAGGACCGGGGCAGGGGTCGCCTCGGCGACCGGCTTGCCACCCAGCGCGGCGTGAAGCTTGGCCTCGTCGACCTCACCTTCCCAGCGGGCGACGACGATGCAGGCCACCGCATTGCCGATGAAGTTGGTGAGGGCGCGGCATTCCGACATGAAGCGGTCGATGCCGAGGATCAGCGCCATGCCGACGACCGGCACGGAGGGGACGACGGCGAGCGTCGCGGCCAAGGTGATGAAGCCCGAGCCGGTCACACCCGCCGCGCCCTTCGAGGAGAGCATGGCGACGAGCAGCAGCAGAACCTGCTCGCCGAAGGTGATCGGGGTGTCGGTGGCCTGGGCGATGAAGAGCGCCGCCATCGTCATGTAGATGTTGGTGCCGTCGAGGTTGAACGAGTAACCGGTGGGGACCACGAGGCCGACGACGGGGCGCGAGCAGCCGGCCTTCTCCATCTTGTCGATGAGCGAGGGCAGGGCCGATTCCGAGGAGGAGGTGCCGAGCACCAGCATCAGCTCTTCCTTGATGTAGCGGATGAGCTTGAGGATCGAGAAGCCGTTGTAGCGGGCGACCGCGCCGAGCACGCCGAGAACGAAGATCGCCGAGGTCAGGTAGAAGGCGCCGACGAGGTAGGCGAGGTTGGCGAGCGACGAGATGCCGTACTTGCCGATGGTGAAGGCCATCGCGCCGAAGGCGCCGATGGGGGCGACCTTCATGATGATGTTGACGACACCGAAGATCGCCTCCGACATCACCTTGATGATGTCGAGAACCGGCTTGCCGCGCTCGCCGAGGAAGGCGAGGCCGAAGCCGAACAGCACCGAGAAGAACAGAACCTGGAGGATCTCACCGCCCGCGAACGCACCGACGGCCGTCGTCGGGATGATGTTCATCAGGAAGTCGGCGATGTTCTGCTCCTTGGCCTTGCCGGCATAGGTCGCCACCGCCTTCGGATCGAGCGAGTTCGGGTCGATATGCAGGCCGTGGCCGGGCTGGAGCACGTTGGCGACGATGAGGCCGACGATCAGGGCCAGCGTCGAGAACGTGATGAAGTAGATGAGCGCCTTGCCGCCGACGCGGCCGACCTTCTCGAGATTGGTCATGCCGGCGATGCCGGAGACGACGGTGAGGAAGATCACCGGCGCGATGATCATCTTGACGAGCTTGATGAAGGCGTCGCCGAGCGGCTTCATGTCGGCGCCGAGCTTCGGGTAGAAATGCCCGAGGGCAATGCCGATGGCGACGGCGACCAGCACCTGGAAGTACAGCGTGCGATAGAGCGGCTTGGGTGCGGGCGGCGCGTGGGGCGCGGTCAAAGGGGACGGCACGGTGGCCATGGGCGTTGCTCCCTGTCGGACGGTGGATGGTCCGTCGGATCGGTTCGACGAACGCCTCCCGAGGAGGATTCCGGTCCCGTCCGCTCTTGCTTTTGGCCTCGCGGCACACAGCTCTGCAGTTCAGTCATGGCTGCGTTACGATCAGGGAATGGCAACGGGCATGCCAAGCCAAGGGCGCCGGTAACTTTTTATTAAAGCACTGAAATGAATGATATTTCACGTTTGCACGCGCAAGGTGCCCGAATGCCTGTTGCGGTGATCCGCACGCGGGGCCCCGGATCGTTCCGGAGTTTCGCACTGGACGTGCCGCGGTGATCGTCGCCGCTCCGGTTTCCGCGAAAGATTACCGGCGCGCGCTCGTGGTGCTGGCGGGACTCGCGGCTCTGTTGCTGTCGGGATGGCTCGGCGGGCGGGTGGCGGAACGGTGGGCGCTCGCCGATCTCAGACGTTCGGCCTCCTCGACGCTCGGACTCCAGGTCGCGACGCTTCGGGCCGAGATGCAGACGCAGAGTTCGCTGCCGCTCGCGCTCGCCGCAGACCCCGAGATCTCCCGTGTGGTGGAACCCGCGCCCGAACGCGGTCTCGTGGAGGGGGTGAACGATCGCCTCGCACAGATCGCCGAGGCGACCGGTGCGGCCGTGATCTACGTGATCGGCGCCGACGGCGTGACGGTCGCCGCGAGCAACGCCACGGCCGAGAAAAGCTTCATCGGCCGCGACTACGGCTTTCGCCCCTATTTCAAGGAATCGATGGCGACCGGCTCCGGCTCGCAATTCGCCCTCGGCACCGTCAGCGGCCGGCCGGGGTACTATCTTGCTCGCCGGCTGCCCCGCGCGGCTGGGGTCGTCGTGGTCAAGATCGAGTTCGACGCGATCGAGGCCGCATGGCGCACGAGTCGCGAGAGCGTGTTCGTCACCGATGCCCGCGGCATCGTTCTTGTGGCGAGCGAGTCGAGCTGGCGCTTCAAGGCGCTGCGCACCGTCGATGACGCGGAGCGCAAGCGCATCCGCGAGGCGCTCGAATTCGGCGAGGCGCCGCTCTCGCCCCTGCCACTCTACGCCGATCCGGGTGCGGACGATCTGGTCCGGGTCGGCGGCAGCGCCAAGCCCGCTTGGCCGGCATTGATGCTCGACGCCCCGATACCCGGCACCGAATGGCGCCTCCACACCCTGACCCCGATCGCCGCCGCGGTTCAGCGCGAGCGGGCGCAGGGCCGGGTGATCGCCCTCCTGACGACGAGTCTCGCCTGGGCCGGGCTCGCCATGCTGATGGGAAGGCGGCGGCGGATGCGGACACGGCTCGCCGAGGCCGCCGCCCGGCGCGAGGAACTGGAAGCGCGGGTGGCCGAGCGCACGCACGCGCTCAGTGGGGCCAACCGGCAGCTTCTCGCCGAGATCGAGGAGCGCCGCCGCGCCGAGGCCGAGCGCGAGCGCCTCGGCCGTGAACTGGCCCAGGCCGGGCGGCTCGCGGCGCTGGGGCAGTTCGCGGCCAGCATGGCCCACGAAATCAATCAGCCGCTCGCCGCGATCCGCTCCTATGCCGACAACACCGCGATTCTCGTGCGCCGCGGGCGCGTCGAGGATGCGGCGGAGAACGTCTCGGCGATCGGCCGGCTGACCGAGCGCATCGGCACCCTGACCCGCCAGCTCAAGGGCTTTGCCCGCCGCGCCTCGGGCCGGCGCGAGCCGGTGCGCCTCGCCGATATCGTCCGCGGAAGCCTCGAAGTCGTCTCCTGGCGCGCCGCGCAAGCCGGCATCGCCCTCGATGCGCCGCTTCCCGCGCCCGATCTCGCCGTGCTCGGCGACGGGCCGCGCCTGGAACAGGTCGTCGTCAACCTGCTGCAGAACGCCCTCGACGCCGTGACCGGCCGCCCGGACCCGTCGATCGCCCTGCGGGTCGAGGCGAGCGAGGAGCGGATCGCGGTCGAGGTCGCCGACAACGGACCGGGGATCCCGGAAGCCGTGCGGGCGCAGGTGTTCGACCCGTTCTTCACCACGAAATCCGAAGGCCTCGGGCTCGGTCTGGCGATCTGCCGCGGCATCGTCGAGGAATGCGGCGGAACGCTCGGGCTGCGCTCGGGCGCCGACGGCACGACCTTCCGGATGGAGCTGACCCGCGCCCCCGCCACGGCGGACGCGGCACAGGACAAGCGGAACGCAAAACCGGTCGGGAGCCTGGAGGCCATATGAGCAGCGAGCCGGACGGCGCGTCCGAGCGGATCGTCTTCATCGACGACGAGGAGGACGTGCGGCGCGCCAACCGCCAGAGCCTCGAACTCGATGGCTTCCAGGTCGAGACCTTCGAGGCGGGGGAACCCGCCCTCGCGGCGATCCGGGCCGAGCCACCGGGAGTGGTCGTCACCGACGTGCGCCTGCCGGGTCTCGACGGGCGCGCCCTGTTGGAGCGGATCCAGGCCGAGGACCCGGACCTGCCCGTGATCCTCATCACCGGGCACGGCGACATCTCGATGGCGGTCGCCGCGATGCGCTCGGGCGCCTACGATTTCCTCGCCAAGCCCTACCCGGCCGAAGCGCTGATGGGTTCGGTGCGTCGCGCCCTCGACCGCCGCCGGCTCGTTCTGGAGAACCGCAGGCTCGTCGCCCGACTCGACGCGGCGATCGAGGAGGATCCCGCCTTCCTCGGCATCTCGCCGGAAATCGTGCGCCTGCGCCGCCTCGTTCGCGACGTGGCCGGCGCCGACGTCGACGTACTCGTGCTCGGGGAGACGGGCTCCGGCAAGGAGGTGGTGGCCAACGCCCTCCACCGATGGAGCCGACGCGCCTCGAAGAACTTCGTCGCGATGAATTGCGGCGCGCTGCCCGACAGCGTGGTGGAGAGCGAACTCTTCGGTCACGAGGCCGGCGCCTTCACCGGGGCGCTCAAGCGCCGTGTCGGGCGCATCGAGCACGCCCAGGGCGGCACGCTGTTCCTCGACGAGATCGAGAGCATGCCGCTGGCGCTTCAGGTGAAGCTGTTGCGGGTGCTGCAGGAGCGGGTGGTCGAGCCGCTGGGCACCAACGAGCGGCGGCCGATCGATATGCGGGTCGTCTCGGCCACGAAGGTCGATCTCGGCCAGGAGGCCGCTGCCGGCACGTTCCGCGACGACCTCTACCACCGGCTCAACGTCGTCACGGTCGTGATCCCGCCCCTGCGGGAGCGGCGTGAGGACATTCTGCTGCTGTTCCAGCACTTCCTGGCCCGCGCCGTCGCCCGGTTCGGCCGCGAGGCGCCGCCCGTGACGGCGGCGATGCGCGACCACCTCCTGCGCCATTCCTGGCCCGGCAACGTGCGCGAACTCGATCATTTCGCCGAACGCTGCGCGCTGGGCCTCTCCGGCCAAGCCGCCCCGGAGGCGGCCCCGACGGCGGTTCTCAGCCTGTCCGATCAGGTCGAGCGGTTCGAGCGCGGGCTGATCCGCGAGGAGCTGATCATGGCCGGCGGCGACGTGCGATTGGCCGCCGAGTCCCTCGGCGTTCCGCGCAAGACCCTCTACGACAAGATCGCCCGCTACGGCCTCGCGCCGACCGATTTCCGCTGAACGCGGCGAGACCTCACGCGACCGCGGCCCGCGGCGTCGGACACACACGGTCGCGGCCGGTCCGCTTGGCCTCGTAGAGCGCGCGGTCGGCCCGCTCGATCACGTCGCGGGCGGCTTCGCCCGGCCGGTACTGTGCGACGCCGGCCGAGATCGTGACCTGTGCCACGACATCGCCGGTGCCGCGCTTGACCAGCCGCTGACCCCGCAGCCGGGCGCAGATCTGCTGAGCGAGCGCGACGCCGGCACCGATGCCGGCCTCGCCGAGCACGATCGCGAATTCCTCGCCGCCGTAGCGCGCGGCGAGGTCGCGATCCGTCGTCTTCGCGCTGAGCAGCCGTCCGACGAGGCGCAGCACCTGATCGCCGAAGCGGTGGCCGTGCCGGTCGTTGAGACCCTTGAAGTGGTCGATGTCGAGCATGAGCAGCGAGAAGGTGCTGCCGGAATCGCTCCGGGTCCGGGCGATCGAGTCGCGCAGGAACCCGTCGAAGGCCTTGCGGTTGGCAAGCCCCGTCAGCGCATCGGTCGCCGCCGCGCGCTGCGTCTCGACGAGATCCCGGTGCAGCTTGGCGATGTGGGCGGCGGAGGCCGAGAGCTGCTCCTCCAGCAACTGGTTGCGGGTCTGCGCCTGCTCGGTCTCGCCGATCAGGGCGACGAGCGCCGTCATCAGCTCATCGGCGGTCGGACGCGCATTCAGGCGGCCGGACCAATGGGTCAGGGCGTCACCATAGCCGGCGAGCGCCCTCCGGCTGCCTGCGACGCGCTCTGCCAGGGTACCGGCCGCCTCTGCCAGCCGCCCCGCTCCATCGAGCACGGAGGCCTCCGTCGCAGTCCCGGCGATGCAGGTGTCGTAGAGCGCGCTCGCCTGCTCCTCGCTCAGCGTCCCACCGGGGGCGAGACAGGGCGCGAGGTGTTCGCTCAGCGGCGGATTGGCGCCGGTGAAGAAGGTGTGCAGCAATTCGTAGTTCCGCGGGGAGGGCGGCAGCGCATGCTGCCGCAGCGCCTCCCAGGCCCGTTGCGCGGGAGCCAGAGTGCGGTCGAGGTCCGGATCCGCCTGCTGCATCTGTCCCGGCATCAACGCCTCTAGCCCTCGGAGTCACGGCGGGAGGGATAGCCGGTTACTGTTAAATTTCAGTCTTTCGCATCGACGCGCCGGTTCGCTCTCCGCTCGAGACTGATGCCGATCCGTCCTCGACAGGTGCCACCCGCCGACCGTCCTCGCGCATCGGCTCAGGCTGCCACCCGCCCCGCGACAAGGGCCATGGCCTGCGCGGCGGGCAGCGGCCGGCCGAGCAGGAAGCCCTGCACTTCGGTGCAGCCCTTGCGCCGCACCCGCGCCAGCTGCTCCTCCGTCTCCACGCCCTCGGCGGTGATGGTCATGCCGAGGCGCTCGCCCAAGCCCACCACCGCGCGCACCACCGCCGCCGCTACGGGCTCATCGATGTCGCGGATGAAGGAGCGATCGATCTTGATCTTGTCGAAGGGGAACCGGCAGAGGTAGCTCAGGGACGAGTAGCCCGTGCCGAAATCGTCGAGCGCGATCCGCACGCCCATGGCACGCAGGCGGTGGAGAGAGCCGATCACGGCGTCCGAATCCTGCATCAGCACGCTTTCGGTGATCTCCAATTCGAGCCGCCCG
Source organism: Methylorubrum sp. Q1 (assembly GCF_004683995.1). NCBI lineage: Bacteria > Pseudomonadati > Pseudomonadota > Alphaproteobacteria > Hyphomicrobiales > Methylobacteriaceae > Methylorubrum > Methylorubrum sp. Q1. The sequence goes on from NZ_SRHQ01000031.1 coordinate 30,786, forward strand.
GCCGGCAAGCCCGAGGCTGCGAGCGCGCGCATGACGCTCTGCTCCAGCCCGGACTTGCGGAACTGCACCGCCGAGACGTTGACGGCGACCCGTAGATCGCCCGGCCAGGAGGCCGCCTCGCGGCAGGCTGCGTGCAGCGCCCAGGCGCCGAGTTGAGTAATGAGGCCGCTCTCTTCCGCCAACGGGATGAAGGCCGCCGGCGAGATCGGCCCGCGCAGGGGATGATTCCAGCGCAGCAGTGCCTCGAAGCCCTGCGGCGCACCGTCCGCGAGGGCGAAGATCGGTTGGTAATGCAGCGCGAACCCGCCGGAACGGATCGACTCGCGCATGTCGATTTCCAGGAGGTTGCGGGTCGCGACCGCGAGAGCCATCCCGCTCTCGTACAAACGGAAGGTGTTACGCCCGGAATCCTTGGCCCGGTAGAGTGCGATGTCGGCGTTCATGAACAGGGTATCGGCGCTGTCGCCGTGCTTGGGCCAGACCGCCACGCCGATGCTGACGCCGACGGTGGTGGCGCGGCCGCCGAGATCGACCGGACGCCCGGCGGCCTGGATCAGCCGGCGGGCGACGGCGGCGATGCGGCGAGGTTTACCCCTGCTGGGCAGGATGATGGCGAACTCGTCCCCGCCGAGCCGAGCCACCACGTCGTCCTCGCGCAGAGCACCGCGGAGACGGCCCGCGACGACGCGGAGCAAGGCGTCGCCCGCGGGATGGCCGAAGGTGTCGTTGACCGCCTTGAAGCGGTCGAGGTCGCAGCACAGCACCGCCACCCAGCCGCCGTCCCGCCGGGCCCCCTCGATCTCGCGGCTCAGGGTTTCCTGGAACAGCCGGCGGTTGGGCAGCCCGGTCAACGCGTCGTGGCGGGCCATGTGCTCGATCAGCGCCTGGGCGCGCTTGCGCTCCGTCGCATCGGCGACGGTGCCCTCAAACCAGATCGGCCGACCCGCCGCGTCGCGCACGACCCAGGCGGTCTCGGCGACCCAGATGCGTTCTGCGCCGACGTGACGGCGCACCTCGGACACGAAGTCCTCGACATGGCCCTCCGTCTCCAGACATTCCAGGAAGGCGGCATGCCGGTCCGGCTCGACATACCAATCGTGGTTGAAGCCCTCGCCCGGCACTAGCCCGGCGTCATAGCCGTGCAGCCGGGCCAGCGCCCGGTTGGCCTGGACGATGCCGCCGTCGAGCCTGGCGCGGTAGACGCCGATCACCGCGTTCTGGAACAGAGACTGGTAGTCGGCCTCGGCCGAGCGCAGAGCCGCCTCGCCCTGTCGGCGCTCCGTCAGGTCGGTATAGGTGCAGACGAGGCCGCCGGAGGCCATCGGCGCGAGCCGCGTCTCCAGGATCGTCCCATTGGGCCGCGTGCCCTCGTAACCCTGAATCCCGGGCGGCGGTGTCCCCCGTTCTAGCCATTCCCGGGCTTCGGGCGGGGCATTACCGAACTCGCCGCGTTGCGCGAGGTGACGCCGGACCGCCTCGAAGGACGCGCCCTCGTGCAGAACCTCGTCCGACAGGTCGAGAAGGGCGCGGGCGCGCTGGTTGTGGACTTGGACCCGATCGTCCGGGCCGATCATCACGAGGCCTTGGTCCATCGCTTCGAGCGCGGCCCGCATCGCCTCGCCGGTCTCGCGCAAGCGCCGCTCGGAGCGGTCCATGTCGGTGACGTCGAGGCAGACGCCGAAGATCGAGACGAGGCGGCCCGCGTCATCGTATTCGCCGATCCCGTAAACGGCCACCACCCGCATCTCGCCATCGGGACGAAGGAGGCGGGAGCGATGCTCGTATCCGCCACCCAGGGTCCGGCTGCGGCCCGCGAGCGCCTCGTCCATGGCGGCCCGGACGCCTTCGCGCTCATCCGGGTGGTAGAAGCCAAGATGAGTATGGAGCGGCAGCGTCGCGCGTTCGGCGTTGCGCCCGAAGATGCGGGCGATCCCGTCCGACCACGCGATGGTGCGGGTGGCGGCATCGATCCGCCAATGGCCGAAGGCGGCGATCTGCTCGGCCATGGCGTGGGCCGCCTCGATCGCCCGCAGGCGCGCCTCCCATTCGACGAGATGCGCCTCCGCCCGCCGAAGCTCCGCAGCCTCCCGCGGCGCGCCCTGGACGGGTGCGGCGGCTCCACGGTCGCGGCGTGGCACGGGACGGGACGCGGACATCGCTTGGCTCCCCCGCAAGCGCTCGGCCGAGGCCGGCGCCCGAGGCTGGTGGGGTCAGCGAAGCTTCGCAGCTTGAAGTTAAAGGAGATTGGATACGTCGAGACAATTTCCGGAAGGCTTTTCGTTCTCGCGCTCCTCAGCGCGCGAACCGCGAATTGCCTCAACGGAGATCCGATGGCCGCCGGGCGACCATCGAACCACCATTCGCCGTGACGACGCGAATTCCGATGAGGCTTAGTGTCTCTCACGAAACTCCCGCCGCGCTGTCATCGCCAGAGCGAGAACGGTCAGAGACCAGGAGTTTTGTGAGGCACTCTTCGCGCGACCGCCGGCTCTACTTGATACCGAGCTTGTCCTTCAGCAGCGCGTTGACGGCGGCCGGGTTAGCCTTGCCGCCCGTCGCCTTCATGGTCTGGCCGACGAACCAGCCGAGCAGGGTCGGCTTGGCCTTGGCCTGCTCGACCTTGTCGGGGTTGGCGGCGATGATCGCGTCCACCGCGGCCTCAATGGCGCCGGTATCGGTGACCTGCTTCATGCCGCGGGCCTCGACGATCGCGCGCGGGTCGCCGCCCTCGGACCAGACGATCTCGAACAGGTCCTTGGCGATCTTGCCCGAGATCACACCGTCGCCGATCAGATCGACGATGGTGCCGAGCTGCTCGGCGGAGACGGGCGTGTCCTCGATGCTGCGCCCCTCCTTGTTGAGGCGGCCGAACAGCTCGTTGATGACCCAGTTCGCGGCGGCCTTGCCGTCGCGCCCGCGGGCCACCGCCTCGAAGTAATCGGCCGAGGCCCGCTCGGCGACGAGCACGCCGGCATCGTAGGCGCTGAGGCCGAAATCCTTGATGAAGCGCGCCTTCTTGGCGTCCGGCAGTTCCGGCAGGCCCGCGGCCAGCGCATCGACGTAGGCCTGATCGAATTCGAGCGGCAAGAGGTCGGGATCGGGGAAGTAGCGATAGTCGTGCGCCTCTTCCTTCGAGCGCATCGAGCGGGTCTCGCCCTTGGCCGGGTCGTAGAGGCGCGTCTCCTGATCGATCTTGCCGCCGTCCTCCAAGATCGCGATCTGGCGGCGCGCCTCGGTCTCGATGGCCTGACCGATGAAGCGGATCGAGTTGACGTTCTTGATCTCGCAACGCGTGCCGAGCAGCTCGCCGGGGCGGCGCACGGAGACGTTCACGTCGGCGCGAAGGCTCCCCTTCTCCATGTCGCCGTCGCAGGTGCCGAGATAGCGCAGGATCGTGCGCAGCTTGGTCACGTAGGCCCTGGCCTCCTCGGACGAGCGCAGATCGGGCCGGGAGACGATCTCCATCAGCGCCACGCCGGAGCGGTTGAGATCGACGAAGCTCTTGGTCGGATCCTGATCGTGAAGGGACTTGCCGGCATCCTGTTCGAGGTGCAGGCGCTCGATGCCCACCGTGATCGACTCACCCTCGGGCAGATCGACCAGCACCTCGCCCTCGCCGACGATCGGGTCCTTGTACTGCGAGATCTGGTAGCCCTGCGGCAGGTCCGGATAGAAGTAGTTCTTCCGGTCGAACACCGAGCGGAGGTTGATCTGGGCCTTGAGCCCGAGGCCTGTGCGCACGGCCTGGGCGACGCATTCCTCGTTGATGACCGGCAGCATGCCGGGCATGGCCGCATCGACCAGCGAGACGTGGTCGTTGGGCTCGCCGCCGAAGGCGGTCGAGGCGCCGGAGAACAGCTTGGAGCGGCTCGTGACCTGGGCGTGGATCTCCATGCCGATCACGACCTCCCAATCGTGGAGGCCGCCTTTGATGAGCTTCTTCGGATCGACGCGCTCGGTCATTCTCTTCGACTTCAGTGCCGGCGCCGCCGGATCGGCGCCTGTCCGAGTGTGTAGGGAGCCCGTGCCGGACGGGTCAAGCGGGCGGAGCAACCAGCGCGGGGCAATCCCTCGAAGCCGCATCAGCGGTTTCGCGGCGCGAAGAGCGGGCTCGTCAGGTCGCCCGTCGCGATGAGCATCGAGCGCAGCGAGATGCCTGAGCCCGCGGAGGCGGGCGCGGGCGATCGAGGCCGGCAAAAACGCGGAGTGATCGCTTCAGGCGATGGCCCCGGCGGCGGCCGGCCGCTGCGCGGCGATCGTTACGGCCGGGCCGTTCACGAAGTCGGGGTCGTCGGCGATGATCGTCGTCTCGGTCAGCCCGTGATGGGCGAGCACCCGGATCAGATCGGGCCGCTCGATCCAGCGGGTCCGGCCCCGGTTGCCACCCCAGAAGGTGGCGAGCCCGCGGTCGCGATAAGTCAGTTCGTGCAGGGTGAGGCGCAATCCCGCGTGCTCGACGGCGCGCGGCACGTGGCGGCGCAGACGCGGCTGCGAGGCGTAGTAATGCGTCCAGATGAACAACCGGTCGGAGCGCGCGGCGGCGAGCCGGATCAGTTCGAGCGGGTCGAGCATGTGATAGAGGATGCCGCAGGCGAAGATCAGGTCGTAGCGCGGCCCCGGAGCGGCGAGGTGCCGGCTGACGTCGCCGAGCAGGAAGGTCGAGCGGTTCAGGCCGGCGATGTTCTTGACGATGAGCGACTTGAGGAAGGCCTCCGAGTTCGACTCCACCGCCGTGACGCTGCCCGCCCCCAGCGCTTCGAGCTGGCAGGTATGGGCGCCTTCGAGCGGCCCGAGCTCGAGGATGTCGTAGCCGTCGAAGCGCCCGTCGCGCCCGAGGATCTCGGCTGCCTGGCGCGGGCGCGGATCGGCCCGGAAGCCCGGAAGCCCGCCGCCCACCGGCAGATCGGGCACGAGTTCGCTGAGATCGCTCGCCCAGCGCCCGTCGAACAGGTCGTAGGCGTTGCGGTGGCTGGGTGTGGAGGTGAGGAAGACCCGCTTCATGCAAGCCCCAATATCGCGCCTGAAGCCGGCTTCAAATCACGGGCACGCCGCGCAGCTTGGCCTGATCGCCCGGCTCGACATGGATCACCACGACCGCCCCCTCGATCCCCGCTTCGATCACCCCCTCAAGCCGGTCGCAGATCGCGTGGGATTCGAACACGGTCATCTCGCCCGGCACGACGAGGTGGAAGTCGATGAAAGTGGCGCTGCCGGCATGGCGGGTGCGCACGTCGTGGGCCTCCAGGGCGCCCTCGCTGTGAGCCGAGATCAGGGCGCGGATGCGCGTGACCATCTCGGGCGAGGCCGCCTGATCCATCAGGCCGTTGACCGAATCGCGCACCATCGTCCAGCCCGACCAGAGGATGTTGAGGGCGACGAGGCCCGCCACCACGGGATCGAGCACCGGCGTTCCCGTGGCGAGGACGAAGCCGAGGCCGAGGAGCACGCCGCCCGACGTCACCACGTCGGCGAGGATGTGGCGGGCATCGGCCAACAGGGCGGGCGAGCGCAGCCGCCGGCCGCGCCGGAACAGCATCATCGCCCAGACCGCGTTGATGACCGTGGCGACGCCGTTGACGGCCAGACCGAGCGCGGGCGCGTCGAGGGGCTTCGGGTCGAGGATGCCGAAATACGCCTCGCGCAGGATCAACAGGGCGGCGACGATGACGAGCGCACCCTCGATCACCGCGGAGAAATACTCCGCCTTGTGGTGGCCGTAGGGGTGATCCTCGTCGGCCGGCTGCGCGGCGACGCGCACGGCCAGGAACGCGCAGGCCGCGGCCACGACGTTGATGATGCTCTCCAGCGCATCGGAATAGAGCGCGAGGCTGCCGGTGAGCCAGTAGGCGGTGAATTTCAACGCCGTGACGAGCACGCCCACGGCGGCGCTCGCCAGGGCGGCCTTTTCGGTTCCTGTCATGCAGCTCAAGGGGGCGGGGAGGGGACGGCCCCGCCCTTACGATCCGTGGCCCCGGAAGGCCACGGCAAAGGTTTTAGCTCGGGCTATCGCCGTCCCGATCGGGCGCCCGCGCCGATGCGGGCAGGCGGCCGCGGGCGACCTCCTTGGCACGGCTGCGTTCGGCTTTCTCGCGGGCGCGCTGCGCCCTGCGGGCATAGTTGCGGCTGATCCAGCCGAAGCTCGCCCGCGCCGACAGCTCGTCGAAGCGAGCGGCTTCCCGCTCCCAGTAGCGCAGGAGCTGCGCGTCGAGGGTCTCGTGCGGGGAGCGTCTGCCGGTTTCGGTCGTGGTTTCGGTCGTGGTTTCGGTCATGGCGCGAAGATTCCTGTGGCCGGCGGCACGGCTCACGCCTCCGGCGCGGGCGGCGTGTCGGTCTCCTCGACAACCAGCGCCTCCGCATCGCCCCGGAAACTGCCGGGTCCGACATCGCCGGTGGGATGGCCCGGCGTGCCGAAGGGCTCGCTCGGATAGGCTTCCTCGAAGCGGCGGCGGGCGTCGTCCGCGTTTTCGGCCTTGAGGGTGATCCTCGGCGTTTCCGGAAGCGGCCAGCGCGGGTCGGCGGGATCCCGTGGGCTCAAGGCAAACCATTTCATTGTGGGCAGCGTCCTGCATCGAATCGGGGCTTCAACGCGCGAACGGGCGCCTCGGCTGCACCACATTCAGGCCGGTCCACATTCTTTCAGGTAGTGCGCCGCTTCATCCCAATCGGCCGCGCCGGCCGCGAGGCCGACATACCCGTCGGGGCGCACCAGATGCAGGCGCCCCGGCTCGGGGTTCGTTCGCGGTGCGGGCTGAACCAGACCGGGGAAGCGGGCGGCGAGGGCCGTCCCACGCTCGGCATCCGCCGCGTAGAGGACGAAGCGCGGGTCGGTGCCCGCGCCCGGCGGTGGGCCGGCCGCATCCTCCGGCCGCCAGCGCCGGCCGGCGCCGGGCCCGACCGAGAGCGGAGAGGCGGGATAGCCGATCGCGATCTCGCTCATCGCCGCCGCCATCCGGCGCCGCACGGTGTGAAAGCCGAGGAGCCCATGCAGGGCGCGGTTGCGGACGGCCTGGGCGAGGGGATGGGTGAGCGTCGCCAGGGCGGTGAGCCGCCCGGCATTGCGCAGAACCATCTCGCCGACGGCGTTGCGCTCCGAACTGTAGCTGTCGAGGAGCCTCGGCACGGCGGCGCCGCGCCGGACCAGGGCGAGTTTCCAGGCGAGGTTCACCGCGTCCTGCATGCCGGTGTTCATGCCCTGGCCGCCGGCCGGGCTGTGGATATGCGCGGCATCGCCCGCCAGGAACACGCGGCCCCGACCGTATTCCGAGACCTTTCGCTCATGGATGCGGAAGCGGCTGAGCCAAACCGGATCCGACACCCGGATGCCGGGCCCGGCCCGTGCGGCGACCAGGGCCTGCACCTCGGCCAGCGTCGGATCGGGCCTCGGCCGCCCGTCCGCGCGTCCGACCGTGGCGACCACCCGCGCCCGGCCGCCGGGAATCGGGAAGATCACGAACGGACCGTCCCGGTGGAGATAGACCGCGATCGCGTCGCCGGGCGGGGCCCCCGCGCCGTCGAGGCGGAGGTCGGCGAGCAGCCACTCGTCACCCTGCGCCGTGCCGCGGAAGGGCAGGCCGAGCCCGTGGCGCACGGCGCTGTGGGCGCCGTCGCAGCCGATCAGGAAGGCTGTCGCCACCCGCTCCTCGCGCCCGTCGGCGTGGGAGAGCCGTGCCTCCACCCCGTCGGGCGTCTGCGCAAAGCCCGTGAGTTCGACCTCGCGCTCGACCGTGACTCCGAAGCTGCGCAGATGCTCGGCCAGCAGCCGCTCGGTGTCGCTCTGCGGAATCATCAGCCCGAAGGCGTAGGGGCTGGCGATGTCGGAGAAGTCCGGGCCGCCGAGCACCCGTCCGCCGCCGCGCAGGGTCGCGCCGCGGGCGCGCAGACCCGCCGCGAGGAAGGCCTCGGTGCAGCCCATCCGGTCCATCAATTCGAGGGTGCGGGACCAGACGACGAGCGCCTTGGAGGTCTGCGTCGCTTGGCGAGCGCGGTCGATCAGCCGGACGCCGACGCCGTAGCGCGTCAGTTCGCAGGCGAGCGTCAGGCCGACCGGCCCGGCGCCGACGATCAGGACGTCCGACACATGCACCGCCTCTGCCCTGCCGACCGGCTCATGCTGCTCCGGCCGGCCTCTCCGATCAATCCGCCATTTGCGTCGGGCGCCCATCCGTGCTGATGGCCCTGGGATGCGTGTGGACCTGTTCGATTTCGAGTTGCCGGAGGCTGCGATCGCCCTGCGGCCGGCGAGCCCGCGCGACGCGAGCCGCCTTCTCGTGGTGCGCCCCGGCGACCCCTTGGCGGATCGCGGAATGCGCGATCTGCCCGCCCTCCTGAGCCCCGGCGACGCCCTCGTCTTCAACGACACGCGGGTGATCCCCGCGCGGCTCTCAGGCATCCGTCACCGGGCCGGCGGCTCGGGACAACGTTGCGAAGCGATGCTGCACCTGCGCGAGGCGCCCGACCGATGGCGCGCCTTCGCCCGCCCGGCCAAGCGCCTCGCTCCCGGCGACCGCATCCGCTTCGGCAGCGAGGGCGCCAGCCCAAGTGCCAGCGAAGTCTGTGCCCTGTCGGGACTCGACGCCACGGTGGAGGAGCGGGGGGAGGGCGGCGAGATCCTGCTGCGCTTCGACCTGTCCGGGCCGGCGCTCGACGCGGCCATTGCCGGGCTCGGCGCCCTGCCGCTGCCCCCCTACATCGCGGGCAAGCGCGCCACCGACGCCCAGGACACGACCGACTACCAGACCGTCTATGCCCGCGAGCCCGGCGCGGTCGCCGCCCCCACCGCCGGCCTGCATTTCTCGGACGCGCTGCTCGCCGGGATCGACGCGGCGGGGATCGAGCGGGTCCACGTCACCCTGCATGTCGGGGCCGGCACCTTCCTCCCCGTGAAGGCGGACGACACCGACGCCCATCGGATGCACGCCGAGATCGGCATCCTCGATGCCGCCGCCGCCGCGCGGCTCAACGCCGTGCGGGCGAGGGGCAATCGCGTCGTCGCCGTCGGCACCACCGCCCTGCGTCTGCTGGAGAGCGCGGCCGACCCGGACGGCACGATCCGCCCGTTCTCAGGGGCCACCGACATCTTCATCACGCCGGGCTACCGCTTCCGCGCGGTCGACGCCCTGGTGACGAACTTCCACCTGCCGCGCTCGACCCTGTTCATGCTGGTCTCGGCCTTTGCCGGCCTCGACACCATGCGCGCGGCCTATGCCCACGCGATCCAATCCGGCTATCGCTTCTACTCCTACGGCGATGCCAGCCTGCTGTTTCCTGAGGGTGCCCGGTTTCGGAGTCCATCACATGAGTAGCCGGCGCCCGCCGCTCCGGGTCGACGTCGCCCGCACCGTCGATCGCTTCCTCGGCCTGATCGCGAGCGAGGGCGGCCCGAAACTGCGCGGCCTCTATCTCGTCGGCTCGGTGGCGCTCGGTGATTTCCGGCCGGGCCGCAGCAACATCGATTTCGTCGCCCTCCTAGAGGGCCCTCTCGGCGGGGCGGAGACGGACGCGCTGGCGCGGGTCCACGCCGCCCTGGCGCGGGCCGGCGGCCCGCATTTCGACGGCTTCTACTTGGCCGTCGAGGCCCTGCGGCACCCGCCGGAGCCCGGCGCCGTGGTGCCCTTCAGCGTGGACGGGCAGCTTCGCAGCGGCGAGCCCTGCCACGCGGTGAATCCGGCCGCCTGGCGGTGCCTTGCCCGTTCCAGCCGTCCGATCCTCGGGGCGACGCCGGCCGCGCTAAACATCGCCGACGACGACGCGACGCTGCACGCCTACGGCCTCGCCCACCTCGAGGCCCATTGGCGCCCCTGGCTTGAGCACCACGAGACGGCGCTGGCCGGCAAGGCGCCCGACGACGCCTGCGATGCGGGGGCCCTGGAATGGGGCGTGCTGGGGGTGGGCCGCATCATCGAGACCCTCGCCAGCGGCCGGATCGTCTCGAAGACCGAGGCCGGACGCCGCCTGACGGTCCTGCTTCCCAAGGCCTGCCACGAAGCGGTCGAGGACGCCCTCGCGGCCCGTTTCGGCGACTTGGAAGCGGTGTCGCAGGCGACGATGCGGGCCGGCCTCGATGCGATGCGTTTCCTGATCGACGCCGCGCCGGGCTATCACGCCCGTCCCGAGCCTCCCACATCCCCGGACCGATGACCGAACCGCTCGATCCCCCGACCGACTTCTCCTTCACGGTCTCCGCCACCGACGGACAGGCCCGCACCGGCCATATCGCCATGCCGCGCGGAAAAATCCGCACGCCGGCTTTCATGCCGGTGGGCACGGCCGCGACCGTCAAGGCGATGTATCCGGAGCAGGTGCGCGATCTCGGCGCCGACGTGGTGCTCGGCAACACCTACCACCTGATGCTGCGCCCCGGCGCCGAGCGCATGGCGCGGCTTGGCGGCCTCCACCGCTTCATGCGCTGGGACGGGCCGATCCTCACCGATTCCGGTGGCTTCCAGGTGATGTCGCTCTCCGCGCTGCGAAAGATCGACGAGGCCGGCGTCACCTTCCGCTCCCATATCGACGGCACCGCCCACCGGATGAGCCCGCAGCGCTCCATCGAGATCCAGGGCCTGCTCGGCTCCGACATCCAGATGCAGCTCGACGAATGCGTGCGCCTGCCGGCCGAGCGGCTGGAGATCGAGAAGGCGATGCACCTCTCCCTGCGCTGGGCCGAGCGCTGCCGCGTCGCCTTCGGCGAGCAGCCGGGCAAGGCACTATTCGGCATCGTCCAGGGTGGCGACGTGCCCGAATTCCGCGTCGAGAGCGCGCGGGCGCTGACCGAACTCGACCTCAAGGGCTACGCCATCGGCGGCCTCGCGGTCGGCGAGCCGCAGGCCGTCATGCTGGCGATGATCGAGACGGTCGAGCCGCATCTGCCGGCCGGCAAACCGCGCTACCTCATGGGCGTCGGCACCCCCGACGACCTGATGCAGTCGGTGATGCGCGGCATCGACATGTTCGATTGCGTGATGCCGACCCGCGCCGGACGCCACGGCCTCGCCTATACCCGGCACGGCCGGATCAACCTGCGCAACGCCCGGCACGCCGAGGACACGCGACCGCTGGACGAGGCCTCGGACTGCCCGGCGGCGCGGGACTATTCGCGCGCCTATCTCCACCACCTCGTCCGTTCCGACGAGATCCTGGGGATGATGCTGCTGACCTGGAACAACCTCGCCTACTATCAGGCACTGATGGCCGGCATGCGCGCGGCGATTGCGGCCGGGCGGCTCGCGGATTTCGTGGCCGAGACCAAGGACGGCTGGGCGCGGGCAGAGGCCGCCGCGAAGGCGTGACGGCCCGCCGGCCTGAGCCGGCTTCAGCGCAGATCGGCGCGCTTCTGGGCCTTGTTGTAGCTGGTGATGGCCGCCTGGCAGCCCGGCGAGAGCTTGGCCTTGTTCTGCTTGAAGCAGGCACGCACCTCGGTGCTGTCCGGCGCGAACTCGCCGCAATAGCTCAGGTAATCCCCGGTGCAGTGCTGCCGCAGGGCGTCGCGATCCCCCGCCGGTGCCGCCGCCGGGCCGGCCAGAGCCGCGCTCGTGGTGATCATCAGGGCGATGGCTGTGCGTACGATCATGGGACTCTCTGCAACTCCGATATCACGGCCCCCGTCCGCCCCCGCTTTCGGAGCAGGCGCGGCGGGTGGGACCCGACATGGCCGGGCCGCGGGGTGTAGAGCCTGCCGATCGGGCGAGAGTACGGCCGGCTCGTGGCAGGCCAAGCCACACGGACCAAGCCACTCATGCGCCACGGAGAACCCCACGTTCCGGGGCGCGGTTCATCGAATTTTCGGCCTAAGGCGCGTGCGCCAGAACCCGGTAGGTGCCCTCAGGATCGTCGCGCCCGCTCGCCTGCGCCGCCTTCAGACCGGCCACGATCCGGCCGGCGATCGGCAGCCGGTAATGCAGCGGATCCCAGTAATTCGTGTCCTGCGTCGTGATCGGCGACGGGATGCGGAAATCGACCACGGTCGCCCCATGGGCCGCAGAGATCCGCGTCACCTGCGCCTTGCAGGCGGCCTCCCGCGCCGCGGCGGGCGAGCCCGGCGCGCCCTGCTGCGAGATGTGGACGGGTGGAAAGACCACGAGCGTCCGGGTCTCGGGCGGGGCTTGCGCCAGGAGCGCGTCGAGCCAGCCGAGCGCCGGCATCGGCGCCTCGGCGGGCGTCGGCCGGTAGCCCGGCGCGGCCTCGGCGGCGGCCTGGATCGCCCCTGCGCTGCGGATATGCGCCTGCGCGCGGGCCGCGTCGTACAGCGCCTCGGGCGGGGTGAAGACCGCGTAGCCGTTCTCGGCCAGCCGCGCGCGCACGAGCCCGAGCCGGTGCAGCGCGGCCTCGAATGCGGTGCCGAGGCTCTGCCAGTTCACCTGCCGCAGCGCATCCCACAGGGTGATCGGTCCGTAGAGCCAGGCGGGAAAGGCGAGGAAGGTCAGGCGGCGCTCGGCCGCATCCGGCTCGCACCATGTCGGGTCGATGCCGAACAGCAGCGTTTTCGGCCGCTCGTGGCGCAGGTAGAGCCGGGCCAATTCGCTCTGCTCGTAGGGGGTCGCCGCGTTCATCGACAGATTGGCGAAGCGGCCCCCGAAGGTGCGGCCGAGATCCGCCGGATCGAGCAGGCGCAGGGTCGAGGTGCCGAACACCGCCGCGTCGTAGGCGCCGCTGCGCGCGATCTGCGGGTACATGAAGCGCTGGTTGCCATCCATCAGCGGCCCCTGCGCCCGCCCCGGCCCGGCCCGCAACCCGTAGGGGTCGAGGGCGGTCACGAAGCCGATGCAGACGGCGCCGAGAACGGCCGCCACACTCAGGAACAGCAGGACGAAGCGCCGCCATTCCGGCGGCGCGCCCGCCGGGTTCGCTCTCGTCATCGGGTTTCGTATCGACTCAGCGGTTGGCACCATGCGGAAGCCGTGTTGACCCTCCCGGCTCGACCCCCTATTGCGAGCCCCACGCCCCGAGCGCAACCGGCCCGCCCCCCGGCGGCCCCGCGCGAACCGGGTGCGAGCGCGTAGCTCAGTTGGTAGAGCAACGGACT
>NZ_SRHQ01000032.1:0-43464 GCF_004683995.1 Methylorubrum sp. Q1
AGCCCTCGTTCCGAACACGCGGCCTCCCCCGCCTCGTACCCTCCCGGTTTTCGGTAACCGGGAGGGCTTGCCGTTCATGCCATCACCGATCAACCACGCCGGTCGCGGGCTTCATGGAGACGGCGCAGGAAAACGGCGGCGCGTGCGCCGCGCTCGACCGGGTCGTCGCAGCCCCCGCGGATGACGATACGCCGATCCCGAACCGTGATCTCGTCGGAGACCGGGATCACCGGTGCCTGCCTGTCCGGATGGAAGTCGGCCGCGATCCCCTGCGGACCGCCACTGAGGCGGACGATGCCGAGGGCGAGGCATCCGATCCGCAGGCGCGCCAGGGTGAACAACGCGTCCACCGATTCCGGCAGGGGCCCGAAGCGGTCCTCGATCTCGTCGCGCAGCGCGTCGATCTCGGCCTCGGCGCGCAGGCGCAGGAGGCGCGTGTAGAGGCTCAGGCGGATTTCGGGTTCGGGGATGTAGTCGGCGGGCACACGGCCGTTCAGACCGATCCGCACCTCCGGGCTCCAATCCTCGGCCGCCTCGCCCTTGGCCGCGCGCAGGGCCAGTTGCAGCAGGTGCTGGTAGAGGCCGAGCCCCACGAGTTTGACGTGGCCGGATTGGTCGTCGCCGACGAGGTCGCCCGCCCCGCGCAGGTCGAGGTCGCGGGCGGAGATGGCAAAGCCCGCCCCGAGCCGGTCGAGCGCCTCCAGCGTGCGCAACCGCTTCTCCGTCGAGGGGCTGAGCGGCTTGTCGGGATGCCCGAACAGGTACACCACCCCGCGCCGCTGCCCGCGCCCGACGCGACCGCGCAACTGGTGCAACTGCGCGAGGCCGAACCGCTCCGCGTCCCAGACCAGCATGGTGTTGGCGCGCGGCACGTCGAGCCCGCTCTCGATGATGCTGGTGGCGAGCAGCACATCGCCCTCGCCGTCGGCGAAGCGAACCATCGCGTCGTCCATCTCGGCGGGCTTCATCTCGCCATGCGCCGTCACCACGTCGAGCCCCGGCACGAGCGCACGCAGGCGCTTGGCCATCGGCGCGATGTCCTCGATGCGCGGGCAGACCACGAAGCTCTGCCCACCGCGGCGGTGCTCACGCCGCAGCGCCGCGGCCAGCGTCGTCTCCTCGAAAGCGGCAATCACCGTGCGGATCGGCTGGCGCACCGCCGGGGGCGTAGCGATCACGCTGAGGCTCTGCAGGCCGACCATCGCCGCCTGGAGCGTGCGCGGGATCGGCGTCGCGCTCAACGTGAGGATGTGGGCGTCGCCCGCCGCCTTGCGCAGACTCGCCTTGGTCTTGGCCCCGAAGCGCTGTTCCTCGTCGATGATGGCAAGGCCGAGATCGTGGAACGACACGCCGCGCCCGGCGAGCGCCTGGGTGCCGACGACGAGGCGGACGCTGCCATCGGCCAAGCCCTGCTTCACCCGCCTTGCCTCGGCCGGGGACACGAGGCGCGAAAGATGCGCCACTTCGATGCCGAACCGGGCAAACCGGCGCCGGAACGTCTCGACATGCTGGCGGACCAGCACCGTCGTCGGCGCCATGACGGCGACCTGCCGTCCGGCAAAGATCGCCGCCGCCGCGGCGCGCAGGGCCACCTCGGTCTTGCCGAAGCCGACATCGCCGCAGACGAGCCGGTCCATCGGCGTCTCGCGGGCGAGATCGGCCAGCGTCTCCTCCACCGCCCCGGCCTGATCGTCGGTGAGCGGATAGCCGAAACCGGCTGCGAACCGTTCCATCTCGCGCTCGGGCGGCACGATCTGCGGGGCGTGGGCCTCCCGGCGCTCCTGCGCGGCCTTCAGCATCGCCCGCGCCGCCTTGGCGAGCGTCGCCTCCGTCTCCAGCCGCCGCCGGGCCCAGGTGCCGCCGTCGAGCCGGTCGAGGGTCACGGCTTCGGCCTCAGAGCCGTAGCGCCAGATCCGGTCCGCCTGGCTCACCGGCACCATGAGGATGGCGTCATCAGCAAAACGCAGACGCAGCGCGTCCTCCTCGTCCTCCTGACCGGCGCGGATCGCCTCCAGCCCCTCGAAGAGGCACAGGCCGTGATCGCGATCGATCGCTACATCGCCGACCCGCAGCTCGACCTCGCCGATCGGCAGCACGGCGGCCCGCCGCCCCGCGCCTGCGGCCAGCGGCCCGAACAGATCCGCCGCGGCGATCACCGTCGCACCGGCCTCCGGCACGCGAAACCCCGCCTCGACCGGCATTTCGATCGCCAGCATCGCGCCGGGCTCCGCCGTCTCGACGTCGGCCCAGGCATCGATCAGGCGCACGGTTCGCTCGTCGGCCGCGGCGGCCGCGCGCACGAGGCGGCGCAGCGGCGCCTTGGGGCCGGCAAGCACGACGCGATCGCCCGCTTTCAGCGCAGCGCGCAGGGCTTTGGCGAAGGAGACCTCGGGGCGGCGCTCGCGGGCAAAAACCGGCCCTGCGATCCGCTCCGCCTCGGCGGTCGTGGCCGCCGCGAGGCTGCGTGCCTCGACCCGTTCCGCCCATTCCTCGGGGGCGAGATAGAGATCCGGTGCGGGCTTCTGTTGGGATCGGTCGTCCCGCCGGCTCCCGGAAGGTGACACCGCCCCTTCCGACTCGCGGCCCTCGGCGATCTGCTCGAAGAACGCGGCGGCACGCTCCTCCACCCCGGCCTCGACCACGAGGCGCGCCTTGGGCACGTAATCGAGCATCGTCACGAGCGCGGGATAGAACCGGGCAAGCCGGTGCTCCTGTCCGGTGAACGGCTCCAGGGCGAAGCGCGAATCCGGGTCCAGGATGATTTCGGTGGCCGGATCGATCACCAGCCGCCCGGTTTCGACGCGGGAGCGCTGCGACACCGGATCGTAGGAGCGGATCGCAGTGATGCGCGCGCCGTCATGCTCGACCCGGCAGGGAAGCGGTGCGGCGGCCGGGAACACGTCGATGGTCCGTCCCCGGACCGCCACCTCGCCGGGCTCATCGACGCGATCGTCGAGGATATAGCCGAGCCGTGCCAGTTGCGCCGTGAGCTGCTCCGAATCGAGCGGCTCGCCGACGCGCAGCTCGATATGGGCCGATTCCCACGTTTCCGGCGGAGGCACGCGCTGCAGCAGCGCGGGGGCAGTGGTCAGGACGATGTCCGGTTGTGCCCGGTCGTCGGTCAACCAGCGCAGCACGCCGGTGCGCGCGCCCATGACACCGCGCGAGGGCGAAGCGCGGTCGAAGGGCAGGCAATCCCATTCGGGATAGACAGCCACCCTCCGCTCCGGCGCCAGCGCGCGCAGGACCGCGGCGATCTCGTCGAGGCGGCGGCCATCGCGGGCCACGTGGATCAACGGCCGCGCGGCTTGCGCGAAACCGAGCAGAGCCACCGCCAGGGCTCCCGTCGGAACGAGCGGAGCGACGCCCCCATCCGGGCTCGCATCCTGGTCGTCTCGGGGCTTGGCGGTCCTGGACTGTGCCATTTCTGTTCCATCGAACGACTTCCGGGGTCGGCTCCCAGGAACGCCGCACGGCCGGCCAGCGGTTCCTGTTCTGCGTCACCATCCCCGGTTTCCACCGCACTTCCCTGGGGACCACCGGGCCAACCGGTGCAGGGCGGCCCGGCCGCACGTCCGGCCATCACGCGGCTCGACACTGCCGCGCAGCGCCGTTGCGGCTGCCGCCGAGTTGGGCTACTCACGAGCCACGGTCAGCACCCGTAGCTCAGCTGGATTGAGCGTTGCCCTCCGAAGGTGGGGGACCCGGCTCTCCGGTTCGCTAAACCCCTCCTGGAACATCAGAAACTTAGCTCGCTGAGCACCGGCGATCCAAGAGCGACGAGCGCGGCACAAGTGGGCCACATCTGCGAGCGCTCGGGAGCAGAATCCAAGAACCCGACCTCGGCACTCCAGAGTCGTATGCGAACGGGGAGGCGTGCGGTGGTAAAGGCCTGATCCGCTTCTTCGCTCCATCGAGGGCCTTGAACACTGGCAGACAGCACGGCGGAGCCGATATGGATCCAGCAACCTCGGACCACTGTCGCAAGGAAATTTGGGACACGCTTTAAGAGTGCCTCACAAGACTGCCGGTCTCTGACCGTTCTCGTGCTGGCGATGACAGCGCGGCGGCAGTTTTGTGAGAGACACTAACGACCATTCAAACTGCCATTGATCCGGTTCTCCGCCTCGGCCCTCGTGTGACGAGACGCGAGCGGAACCCCTCGCGGTCGGCCGCTGGCTGAAGTAGCTTCGGCCTCACCGCAGGAGTGTTCGAGATGGCCCTACTCGTCCGCGAGCTTCAACGATCGGCCAAAGGCCCTGTCGAAAACAATGAGGATTGGTGGCGTCTGGTCTTCGACACGGACACGAAGCGCCTCTACGTCGAGCACGAATGGGAGCATACGGACGTGCGTGGGGCTGGCCACTCAGACCACGGTAAGGAGCAGCTGGAAATCCCGGAGTATCTCTTGCAGGCGGGGCAAACGACCGGGCACCGCGAACTCTGGCGGCTGATCCGAACACTCTTTGCTGAGGCGCACTGACCTCGGCCCTTGCCGGCCTACAGACCCTGTCCCGGCATCGCTGCCGATCTGCACCACCGCGAGATCCCAACCGCGCAGGGGCTGCCGAAGCAGCCTTGGCAACACTGCACCGGTCTCCTCGGCCTGCCGCGGGCCGCTCTTGATGGCACGCCAGAGGCAACCAATCTTGAAGGCATGGTTCGAGGTTCGCCCGCCGATTGGGTGGTGTCGCCGATCACTGTGTGGTGGGTAAACGGCTATCGCGATGGAGGAACTGATGGCGCGCCTGACGGAGTCGCTACGCTTGTTCTATGACCATCTGTGCTCACAGATCCGAGCATCTGCTGTGAGGCACGAAGCCGAGGCGGCACGCCTTCGCGCTGAGCTCGCCAAGCACTCCGGAAGACCGCCTGAAACTGCCCGTTGAGGCCCTATCCGCAGGCATTTGGAACACAGCCAGTGCTCGGGACCTGCCGCACCGGCGGGACCGCGAACCAGTGCAGTGTGCCCGCGACGAGCTTCTCGATGTCAGGCAACCGGAGGCGCCTCCTTCTGCCGGATCGCCTCGATCAAGGCCTCGTTCTTCGCATGTCCATGCCTGCCGTGGTGGATCGCGGGATGGCAAGCTTGTCAGCAAGAGCGATGCCGGACACCGGACCCCGCTTGGACGCCGATCGAGACCGGCTGCGCTGCACGCACCTGACGACGAGGCGGCCGATCACAGCATACATTGCTGTTGCATTCATGGATTGCACTTATTCCTTATTAAGCAGCGATCACGATTTCGCACAAAAATAACAAGAAAAAGCCTTGAAATTTTTTTGGAACCACTTTTGCGGCGGCGCCGTTTATTGGCCCGAAATCAGCGAGGCGTCATCTCATAGGGCAACAATGTGCCCAGGCTCGCAACCGTTCGGATATAAACTGCCGATCCCGGATCGTTATCAGTCAAACAATGAAATGTCGGCCTCATATGTCGGCGAAATAAATCAGATCAGCAGCAAATATCAAACCCGGGGAGCAACGATATCCTAGCTGCCGAAGCATGCTTTCGGCTCTCGATAATTACCCAAGTTAACTTACTTTGCTTTCTGCACATTTGTCGCAGGTTGCCAATTGGCTAACATGATCTTAGCGTCAGCCTAGATCCGAGCAGCCTCACGTCAGGCAACGTTCAGACACAAGACATCCCCGCTATTGGCCAGTTGTCGCCTGCCGTACCTCGCGAGGCATTCTTCCGCTGTCCTGTGCGAAGCGACGAATCGACGTCGCCAATCCGTCTTCCAGCTCATCGTGTCCGTCGACGATGATTTGCGTCATTATGAGAGTCCTATGCAGCGCCCCTTGCCGGCCTCCACGTCACAGCCGAACCAGAAGCCGAGCCATACGCGGGTGGTCCGGGTCTCAGCCTATTCGGTGGCAACAGTTCTTGCCCTCCTCATGACCACGGCGACGCTCCCTCCTCTCCTCGCCGATCAGTCAGACCGCGCGGTGATGAATGCGCCGATCAGCTTGCTGACGGCGCCGATTGCCGGAGAGATGACCGAAGTCTCCGCCTCAATCGGAAAACGCCTTAGAATGGGCGACTCGGTGGCACGCATCCATAACGGGCGCATCGACCGCACGACCTTGATCACCTTGGACGGCAAAGTCGACGAGTTGCGCGGCTCCCTCTTGGCAGCACGCCAGAAGAAAGAATCGGATCAGGCATACGTCGCAGCCCTTGATGCCGAGATCCGTCGACAAGTTGAGCAGACAGTCGCTAAACTCGACGGAGAGGTTGCGGAGGCTCGCGCCCGGGTCGGGTCAGCCGATGCTGAGGGTCAGTCCACCAAGGCGGTGGTGGATCGGCAGCAAGCTATGGTTGACCGCAACACAGCCAGTCTCGATCTTCTGCGCCCAACGCAGCACAAGCTCGAGGCTGCCCGGTTTGATAAGGACGCCGAGACGGCCAAGCTGAACCAGAAGCTGGCTGAACTGACTGCCGTCAAGAAGAGCGTCTTCGTGGGCAACCAATCCAACAGCTTGGCGGTGCTGACGCAGAAGCGACGGGATCTGGCCTTCGATGCTCAGCGACTGGCCATCGAAGAAGTGCAGCTCGCCGCCAGTCTCAAGGCACAAGAATCCCTATTGGTTGCAGAACGAAATCGTCTCGACAGCCTCGCAGATGCGGAAATGAGAGCGATGAACGGCGGCATGGTTCTCAGCCTCGGCGTCACCGAAGGGCGCCACGTCAATCCTGGGGACTCTGTGGCAACGCTGGTCGACTGCGAGCAATCGTTCGCAGTCGGGATTTTCTCTTATCGGCAGGCGCAGGAACTCGCGGTCGGAACCCCCGTGCGAATTTCGGCGGCAGGAAATGTTATTCCTCAACGCGGTTGGGTCAGCGAGATCTTGCCCAAGACCAGCGACAAGACCGATCAGCAATATGCGGTGCCATTTCCACAGACCGAGCGGCGGGAGATGTATGTCCTCGTCAGCCTTGATCGCGGCTCAGCACCGGAAATAGTCGAGAGCGTACTGCCTTCCCAAACAACGCGTCGCACCACGCCTTGCTCTGTAGGCCAATGGGTCACGATCACCCGGGAGAATGGTTGGATTCCATCGGCTTCCGTAGCCTGGAAAGCCGTCGCCTCCGGTTTCAGTGGGCCGGAAGCAAAGGCAGCATGGGGCGTTTTCGCCTCTGCGGCGACCAACACGACCGCAAGAGCTTCCGACCTCATCGCCCGTGGCGTCAACGGACCGGAAGCGAAGCAAGCCTGGGTCTTCGTTTCGAACAGTGCGACCCGTGCCGCGGATACAATCTCGACGACGATCCGTGAGTTGGCGGCACGAGTTCCAGGTCGCAGCACGAGCGATCCGGTAACCCAACCTGAGCGGCAGCACGCTGCCGAAAACACGCATTGATCCGGGGCTGTGCACGGATCCGGCGCCTCTTGAGTGTGACAGCGGTCGCAGCGCTCGTGGTCTCGCCGCTGAGCGCTAAGCCCGAGCAGCCCGCGTCGCCACCGGAAGCGGCGCTGGAACCCTCGTCGTCTCTCGCTCAAACCCTGTGCCGCGCTCTCTCTGGAGCGATAGACGCGACCGGACCGGGACCGGCTTTTGTGGCGAGCTACCGACCGGGGCCCAGCGAGTCCGAATTGCCCGCCCCCCTGCGAAGCTCAGCTTTCACCTATGACAACGCCTTGGCGGCAATTGCGCTGGTCGCCTGCGGCGAAATCAGCCGCGCCCGTCGCATCGGTGATGCCCTACTCGGCGCGCTGGCCCGGGATCGCACCTTCTCGGACGGCCGCGTCCGTAACGCCTATCGCGCTGGTCCCATCGGCGCTGGACCGCTCGATTTGCCTGGCTGGTGGGATGCGAAGCAGAATCTCTGGGCCGAGGACCCTTACCAAGACGGCACCGCGACCGGGAACGTGGCCTGGGCAGCCCTTGCCCTCCTCACCGTTGATGCGGTCGCACCGGAAGGCGGATACAGGGCAGGTGCTCGGCAGATGCTGGCCTGGATCTCGGACCAGACCACCGATCGACGAGATCCGGAGGGTTATTCAGGCGGCGTCGATGGCTTCGATCCAAGCCAGACGCGGCTGACGTGGAAATCCACCGAACACAACCTCGACGTCCATGCGGTTGCGGCTTGGCTTCATCGCCTCGACGGGAGGCCGGACGAGGCGCGTATCGCAGGGATCGCGCGGGGCTTTCTCGGTGCGGCCTTCGCCCGAGCCCCAGGGGTGTTTCGCCTTGGCACGACGCCGGAGGGGCAGCTTCAGCCCACGACCCACATTGCTCTGGATACCCAGCTTTGGCCGCTGATCGGAGTAACGGCTGCGCCCGAAGACTGGCGGCGGGCGCTGGGTTTTGCCGAGACGCACCTCGCAACTCGGGAGGGCTTCGACTTCAACGAGGATCGGGACGGTCTCTGGGTCGAGGGCACTGCGCAGGCCGCCTTGACCTTTCGCGCACTCGGCCGACGCTCCGAGGCCGAACGCCTGCTCTCCACGATCGGTCGACACGTCTCACCGTCCGGTTTCCTCTTCGCCACCGATGTCGATCGCCTGACGACAGGAATCGCAATCGGTCCGGCGAGCACGGGGGCGGACTTCTATTATTTCCGCCGGCCTCACTTGGGCGCCACCGCCTGGGGCGTGCTTGCGGCGACGGGCTGGAATCCATTCACCGGACGGCGCGTGGAGTAAGCCCGATCATGTTCGAAGCGCCTCAGGACGTTCTGTCCGTTCTCACCATCGATTCCGGCATTCTCATCAGTCTGCTCCTGATGGCGAGCCTACTCGACCGCACGAGCGCCCCTGCCCGCGTCCTGTTCGGCCTGACCACGGCGGTGTTCATTCTTTGCTACGCCGCTTGGCGCTGGCACGACACGCTACCGCGTCTGGAGCCGGAGCCCGATAAGCTTTGGCCCTACTTGTTCTTCGCCTTCGAGATGGTGGCGATTCTCTACACGCTGATGTCCATCGTCATCCTGTTTCGGTTCAAGGACCGGTCCGCCGAGGCTGATCGCGAGGAGACGCGGCTAAGCGAGAGTGGTGCGTGGCCGGCCGTCGATATTTTCATCTGCACCTACAACGAACCCCTGGATGTGGTCGAGAAATCGATCATCCCGGCCCTCGCGGTCGACTACCCGAACGCTACGGTGTGGGTCTGCGACGACACCCGCCGTGCGTGGCTGCGGGACTATTGCGAGGAAGTGGGCGCCAACTACGTCACGCGCCCCGATAACGAGGGGGCCAAGGCGGGCAATCTCAACAACGCGCTCCACCACACGGCCGGTCGCACCAACGCACCGATTATCCTCGTGCTCGACGCCGATTTCGCGGTGGCGCCCAATATCCTGCGCCGCAGCGTCGGGCTGTTCCACGACGAGCGGGCGGCCGTGGTCCAGACGCCACAATTCTTCTTCAACGCCGACCCGATCCAGCACAACCTAATGGCATCCGAGGCCTGGGTCGACGATCAGCGCATCTTCTTCGATGTGTTCCAGCCGGCCAAGGATGCCTGGGGCTGCGCCTTCTGCGTGGGCACTTCGTTTCTCGTGCGACGCGACCGCGTGACGGAGATGGGTGGGTTCCCGCACGATGCCATCTGCGAGGACATCAACCTAACCTACTCGCTGATGCGCCGCGGTTACCGGACTCACTGGCTGAATGAGCGTCTGAGCGCCGGGCTCTCGGCCGAAGGCCTGCCGGAATACATCACGCAGCGCACCCGCTGGTGCCTCGGCACCATGCAAGTCGCCCTGCTCAAGGCCGGTCCCTTCCGTGGCAGTGACTACACGCCGCTGCAGCGGCTGCACTATCTGCACGGCGTTTTGAACTGGCTGTGCAAGCCTTTCATCGTCCTGATGCTGGTGGCTCCGTCGATCTACTGGTTTTTCGATATGCCGGCCTTCTACGCCGACTATCTCTCTTTCCTCCGCTACGGCCTGCCGACGCTCTTCGCGCTCTGGACCTATAGCGGCTGGGTCTCCGGCCGACGCACGCTCCCGCTGTTCATGGAGGTGACGCACATCATGACGGCGCTTGCCATCAGCATCACCCTGGTCTCGGCAGCGGTTCGCCCGTTCGGTCGCCCCTTCAAGGTCACCGACAAGGGGGGCGACCGCTCTGCCTCGCTGGTGCGCTGGCGGATGGCCACCGGCTTCGGGGCGATTTGCCTGCTCTCGGCCGGCGCCATCGTCTGGTCCTTCGTGTCGCCCTCGGGCGCGACCGAGATTTCGCCGCTCGATTATTTCAATTTGGTTTGGGCTGGCGTCGCGATGCTGTTCTGCTTCGTGGCCTTTCTTGTCTGTTTCGAGCGCCCACGTGG
This sequence comes from Methylorubrum sp. Q1, assembly GCF_004683995.1. Lineage (NCBI taxonomy): Bacteria > Pseudomonadati > Pseudomonadota > Alphaproteobacteria > Hyphomicrobiales > Methylobacteriaceae > Methylorubrum > Methylorubrum sp. Q1. The sequence goes on from NZ_SRHQ01000032.1 coordinate 10,286, forward strand.
AGCGGAGGAGTTCCTTGTCGAGGAGCCAGTGCACGTCCGGTTCCGCGGGATCGCCTACGACGCCGTGCTGGCGAGTCTCGGGATGGGGACAGCCCAGCTGCGGATACCAGCTCTACCCCATACCATCGCGGCTGGAGACGCGGTGGAGGTGCTTCTTGAGCCGACCGGTTGGATCCCCGCTCGCCTCACGGGGGCCGAAGCAGGCGCCTGTGCGGTCGCACTCGCACCGGACCACCTGCAGCGGCAAACCCTCATCCTGCGCCTGTTCACGCGGGCCGCAGACCCAATCGCCCGCACCGCAAGCCTACGCTTGGCGTTGCGCGGCCTGATCACCCGCTGTTTCCAAGCAGCCTGACGCAAAATCTGACTGCATGACTTGCAGATCTTTGCGTTGGATTAGCTGAAGGCCTGCCCGTGCGGCAGGATCAGATCCACGCTGCGATGGCCGTCAGATTACGCATGGCTATGGCTCTCCCGGATGGGGGCGAGAAAGCGGCGCCGATAGAATTCAAAACCTGCGGGATGATATAATTTGGTGAGTCGCCCGATAAATCTCCGCTTATCCCGCATCACGATTCATGATCTCAAATCGTTGGAACAAGTAACGGCTAGCAGCCTTATCATAGTGTAGCTCGGCACGCTTCGATGAAGATGGAGCGTGCAGTTCGCACGACGGCGTTCTGATCCGATCTTGCCTGCTCATTCGTATTGGACGAGCGCCCAGCAGCAATGTCGTCGGAGAATTCGCCCGGTCCGCGCGTTTCGCTTCGCGCGCTCAGGATGAACCTCTCGATCTCGTTCGCACCGCGGCGCCCAAGTCAGTCTTGGGCTACCGCCCCGTTTTGTCCGATGAGAGGAGATCGATTATGCGGATCGTGAGAATGCTGATGCTGGCCGTGCCGGTCTGCGTCCTCGCCCACGCCTCCGCGGCTCAAACACACGATGCTCCGACACTGGCGGCCGGGAGGCCGGCGAACCTCTGCCAGGAACTCGTTGCCTTTGTGCATCAGCCCGCGGCCGGCGCTCAGGCTGCCGACACACCGCCGCGCTTGGCAACGGCTGTTTCGGCGAAGAATAACAGCGATGCGTCGGCAAAGCCTGCGGCGGAGACGACCCCACAGAGCAGCTCGGGACAGAGTGCTCAGATCACCGCGTCAGGCCCGGGCGCTGCCGGCCCGCAGGGGCAAGCGCAGAACCTAGCAGCGCCTGCGGGCTCCACCGCGACCGCCTCGGGACCCGAGCGGAGCGGGTCGTCCACTCAGCCGGACACGTCGAAGCCGTCGGCAGAGAACGTGACGCAAATCGAGGCTGCCGCCCGGACCAACGATCTCCCCGCTTGCCGGGCAGCCGCGCAGTCCATGCGTCGTGCCGGCGTTGTCATGCCGGCGCCACTCCTGGCCCTCGCGGCAATGACGCCGAAGCTGCTGGAAGGCGCCTCTTCTCCGTAACGGGGGTCGCGGCTGCTCCTGATCTGCCTTCCCTGGACCAGCCGGTCCGCCTGATCACGCAGGATCATCTCCAATGAAACACCGCCTACAAACATCTTGGTTAGTTCCGACCCTGCTCGGCTCCGCAGCCGCTCTGGGAGCCTCTGCACTGTATGCTGTCTACAATGCACGCGAGGCCGAGCGACGGACGCCGCCGGCAGGCGAGTTCATCACAGTGAATGGCGTGCGCCTGCACTACGTCGAGCGCGGGCGTGGCGAGGCACTGGTGCTCATCCACGGCAACGGCACTATGATCCAAGACTTCCTGAGCAGCGGCATCGTCGACGCTCTCGCGAAGCGCTTCCGTGTGATCATCTTCGACCGCCCTGGATACGGCTACAGCGACCGGCCTCGGGGTGTATGGACGCCGCGCGCGCACGCGACGCTTTACCAGAAAGCCTTGCAGCAGCTCGGTGTCACGCAGGCCGTGGTGCTTGGACACTCCTGGGGCGCGCTGGTCGCGGTCGCCCTCGCTCTGCAAGCCCCGCAGCTCGTGCGCAGCCTCGTCCTGGCATCGGGCTACTACTACCCGACGCTGCGCGCCGACGTGGTTCTCGCCTCGCCCGCCGCGATCCCGATCATCGGCGATGTCCTACGCTACTCCGTTTCGCCGCTGGTCGGGCGCGCGCTCCTTCCCGCCATGATCAAAGGCATGTTCGCGCCGGCCGACATTCCCGAGCGCTTCGATCGAGAGTTCCCGACCGACATGATGCTGCGCCCGTTGCAGTTGCGGGCATCTGCGGAGGATGCGGCGATGATGACGCCGGTCACGGTCGAGCTTCAGCAGCACTACCATGACCTCGACCTCCCCGTCATCATCATCGCCGGTGGCGCCGACCAGATCGCCGATGTCGGCCGTCAATCGCAGCGGCTACACGCTGAATTGCCGAACAGCACGCTCATCGTGGTTCCCGGGATGGGGCACATGATCCACCATCTCGCGCCGGAGAAGGTCGTCGAGGCCGTAGAGCTCGCCTCGAAGCAGTCCCAGGCGACCGCCGCGTAGGGAAGGCAGCGATGCGCATCGGAAGTGATCTGAGGCGTTCGTTTCGGGCCAACTTGCTACTTTGTTCAGTCCCTTTGTGTGGTGGTACGGCTGAGACCGCATGGAGGGAGGCGCTATGGGACAGGTTCTCCACGGCAGCGCCACGACGAGCGGCTGTGTTGAAGGTCAAGCGGTGAGTGGCCGCCATGGCGTACGATCGCGGACGATGGCGTTGAGCGTCACCAGGAGCTTTCGCATCACTGCAACAAGGGCAACCTTCCTCGGTCGGCCACGCTGGGTGAGCCGCTCATAGAAGGGCCGGAAGGGAGAGCCTCGCCGGATCGCGGTCAGCGCAGCCATGTACAGCACACCCCGAACAGATGTTCGCCCGCCTGCAATGGATCGCCGGCCTCGCATCAGGCCTGAGTCACAGTTGATCGGGGCGATACCGACGAGGGCCGCGAGTTGGTGGCGGCCGATGGTGCCGAGTTCGGGCAGCTGAGAGTCCGTCCGTCATGAAGCGCGTCCGATGCGTCGGACGCGCTTCATGACGGACGGGCGTGCCCTCGTCCTCGATCCGCAGCCCGCCGACGTGCAGGATCGCGACGGAGCGGTGCCGGTGCTGCGTTTGTCGCGTCGCACCTTTCCGTTCATCACCAAGGCGTTCGCCGATGCCGGCTATGCCGGAGACCGACCCGCCACGGCCATGAGCATAACCGTCGCGATCGTCCGCAAGCCACCCGGGCAGATCGGCTTCACCGCGCACCCGAACCGATGGGTGGATCAACTGCAACCGCCGCCGCTGGACGGATCCGGAGACCACCCTCGCCTCGGCCCAGGCCTTCCTCTACGCCGCCGCTGCCATGACCCTCGTCCGACGCCTCGGACGCGCTTCATGACTTATCGGACAGACTCTCAGGATGGACACGGTTGATTGAACCTTTGTGAAAACTAATCTATGCTTGAATCGAACCATTGAACTGTACAGGAGTAAGTGCATCCTGTCCCATATCTGCTCTCCGATTTATGTATGTGATAACTATATAATTGATACGATGTTCATCACTAGATCATGATCGACCCCAATTTGCTCCCCAGTTATATACTATTTCAAATATATATCAGGCCAATATTACAGATATAGATCCGGTAATTACGAATTTCCATTTCATATTTGAGCGGAACACATACATGGTTGCCATTATGAGCCCGAATAATTCAGGTGGGCTTGCCAAAAATTGCATAATAAGAATCCGCGGGAAAAATAATATTTGCTCTATCAATAGTTCTGATGAACCTTCTATCTTCCACTGCTAATCGCGAGTGCCTCTTGGGCGAAGGCCGCTGGAACCACCCAAAAAGTTACACTAAACAAGAGAGCCATTTTGTTTTTACACCATGGAATGTGTATTTTAAATAAAACCGATCCTATACTTTTCAAAATTTGTAGTATAGATCTGATAAGTATAAAGTTAATTGCTGAACACACTATGATCAACAGAATGAGTCATAGTGCCGAGTCCATATAATACTCAATTTTTGAGGCAAAATATGATACCGCGCTCACCCTTTCATGTATGTGACGCTTAATTTCAACTAGTCTGCAGATTTATACTGCAATAACTTTATATAATCGATAAATTTAGGCACAAGTAACGACATGGCTCGCTCAGCTATTCCCGGCGACGGGCGCGCCGAGGCCGTAGCCGTCGGCGATCGGATTGGCGGTGGTTTTAAGATCGGAAAGATGCGCGTTACCCGCCGCGTTCACCTGCTCGTCGGTGATGGCCTTGGTCGAAGTTGCCCAGAATGGGTTCCTTCTGCATCTGGCGCAGCGCCCGGAACGAGACGAACTGCTCGCGCTCGGCCAGGGCCTCCGGATCCCGGATGTCGGCCCGGTTCCTGAGGACGTCGGTGCCCTCGTAGACGTAGGGATCGGCGCTCATGCGACCGCTCCCCGGGCGCGGGCGCGACGCGCGTCGAAGGCTTGGAACACCTCGTCCTCGCTCACCAGCCCGGCCTCCGTCAGCAGGGCCCCGAGTTGCACGCGCAAGCTCGTCTCGTTACCCGACCCGCGCATGATCGCGACCGCCTGCTCGTCCTCGGCTGTGGTGAGAGCGGACACGAAGGGGGCCAGCTCGCGCTCGTCGATGCCCGCCGCGATGGCATCGAGCAGGGTCACGGCCTCCTCACGCTGGGTCACGAGCGCCGGCAGGTCGGCTAAGCGCATGATGTCGTTCCTCTGAACCGCCCGGCCGCAACCGGCTTCGGGCAAGGCCTCTCGATCCGTCCTGAGACGGCCCAACTCTCGGATGTACTCTCTCCCCTACCCTTACCCATCGTCGCGCCGGCGCCAATACAATCACCGTGGCGTCCGCATTACAGCGACGGGCCGAGATCCTGTCCCCTGTCGAGATCCCGGCGCAGGTCCTCTGTCCGCTGCAGGTCCTGGGTCTGCTGCTGGAGCTGCGCGCGAAGGACGACCTCGTCCAGGGTGCCGTCCTCGACGTAGGAGGCGACGTAGCCGCCGCCGCTGAGGATCTGGCGCTCCTCGGACGTGAGCCACTGATCCGGGCCGAGGCCCTCGGACGGCGAATGCCCGATCGCGCCATTCGCGCCGAAACGCCGCCCGACGGCCTCGGCGAAGGCGAGCACCTCGGCCCGCAATTCGGGCGTCGAGACAGCTTCCACGACCGCGTCGTCGAGGGCCTTCGTAGCCGGCATGCGCCCGACCTTGGCGAGCGCGGCCGCCGCGATCGGGGACACGCCCGGCACCTCGATCAGCAGGCGCTTGCCGCACTGCATCTCCGCCGCGCGGCCCTTCTCGGCCGAAGCCTCGAACTGGCCCTTGAGATTGTTGGCTGCCATCAAGGCTTGCGCAAAGGCGGTCACGGCTTTCGCCCGTTCCTCCTTATCCGCAGCCGGGACGAACCAGCCCTTGCGGCCCCGCAGCCCACCATACGGTTCGGGGTCGGACAGCAGCGCCCCGACCCGTGCGGAATAGACCTCCCACGGCTGGCGCAGTTCTGCGAAGATCGCCTTGTAGAGCGGACCAGGCTCCACGACTGCCATCGTCAGGCGCCGCTGCAACGCATCCGCCATCAGCTTCAGATGCGTCTTCGGATCGACGCGATCATAGAGGGCTTGCCTGACGGACGTCTCGTCGAGAGGGACGGCGGCGAGGAACGGCTTGAGCGGTGCCGACGGACCAGGCGTAACGGCGGCCTCAGGCGCCGCCTTGAGGGCGACGACGGGACGCGCGGCAGCGAGAGCATTCCAGGCCACGGTGAGGCGGGCCACGAGCCCGTGCAGACTGCGCCACCGCCCTTCGACCTTGGCGATCATCGAGCGCGCGCGCCGCACCAGGGCAGGGGCGAGAACGGCATGCCCGTTGAGGCCGCGCCGTTCGGCGAACGCGCTGGCCAGCGCCCGCAGATCCTGCGGCCGCACCCGGTCGGCGATCTCGGTTTCAGAGCGTTCGAGCCGGGTCAGGGCGGCCTCGATCACTGCCAGGGCCGGGGACACGGAGGCGCCGGTGGCGGGCGTATCAGCCGCGGCATCAAGCTCGGCCGCAGGCGGAGCAACCCCGACCTCGACGGCCGTGGACCCCGCTGTCGCACTGGGCGGCACCTCGGCCTCAAGCCGGTTCGCCAACGCCGTGAACCCGGCCGCCATCCGGCCGGCATCGAGCAGCGGACGATCGCTCGCGCGATCCAGCACGGCCTCGCCGTCCATCGACTCCGGTGGCTGGGTGAGCGACACCGCCGCCTCACGGAACGCGGCCTCGTCGGCGTAGTCGAGGGTCGAGGCCTTCGAGCCGTCGCGCGAAAGCCGCCGCGCCAATCCGTCGAGAGCGGCGGAGTCGAGAACATCCGACGACGGCGCAGGGCCGAGCTTGGCCCGGCGCCATTCGGGCACGAAGTCGGCGAGCGCGCCGTGCAGCGCCACCGCGTGCCGATGGCGGGTCATCGCGACGTAGCTGAGGTATCGATCCATGCCGGGCGTTGCCAGAACATGCACCCGATCGAGGGTGGCGCCCTGGCTCTTATGGACGGTCGCAGCGTAGCCGTGGTCGAGGTTACGGTAGACCTCGGCCCGCACCTCGATCCGCTCGCCGTCGCCGGCTCCGTCCCGATCGAGCTTGACCACGAGCCGACCGCTCGATGCCGTCTCGACGGTGGCTAGCATACCGTTCTTCACGCCGAGCGGCCGGTCGTTCTCAAGGAACAGAACCCGGTCGCCGGGGGCGAACATCCGCTCGCCGCGCGCCGTCATGAACCGGGCTTCGTCCACCAGCAACCCGTCGGCCTTGAGGGCCGAACGGGCCATGGCGTTGAGGGCGAGTACGTCGACGTTGGTCTGAGCCAGGATCAGCGTTTCGGTCACCCGGCCGTCGGGCTTGCGGCCGAGGTAGTCCGGCTTCCAGGCCGCGATCAGGGCCTCGCGCGCACTCTCCCGATCGGGCGAGAACCGGACCATGCCGGCCTCGCGATAGGCCTTGAGGGCAACCCCCGCCTCGCCGCGGGCAAAGGCCACGCTCGCCTGCCGCATCCAGGGTTCGGCCTGACGCCAGATCTCGGACAACTCGGCGTAGCCGATCGTCTCCGTGATCGCCCGGAAGCCGGCGCCGGCCTCGATCGGCTGGAGCTGCATGGCGTCGCCGACCAACACCAGCTTGGCGCCACGACGCTCCACCTCCTGGACGATCCGGGAGAGCTGCTCGGAGGCGACCATCCCAGCCTCGTCAAGCACGGGCGGGGAGGCTCGAGGTGGGGCGCGGCATCGGCTGGGTTTCCTGGGGCGCTCGGGACCGTCCCTGCGCGATGCGACCCCTCAAACAGGCGGCGGCGCCGCCCGCACCCCGTGAGGGGCCGCAGCGCAGCGGAGGACCGGGAGGCCTGACGATTTTGTCCCGCGAGGAATGGCGCGCAGCGCCAGGGGAAAATCGTCTGGCCGGACGGTTGCGGGCGGTGACGGCGTCTGTTCCCTTGTCGCCATCGTGTTGGGACGGTCCGTCGCTGTGGCGAACGTCGGCGCCGCGTTTCACCGACGTTTCCGCTTGGGGCGGATCGACCGGACTCCGGGCTTGCAGGATGGGGCGTGGTGGCCGTCTCCCACGCTCGCCGCTGCCTCGGATTGGCTCGGGAGGGTGCCCCCCAACGCGCCGCTGCGCCCCGGTATGGCGCCCACTCCGGACGCCTCCAGCCTCGACGCCTGACCGGCTGGGCACCCCTCGCTGGGCAGGGCCGCTTCCAGCCTGCCTCCGGTCGGCCCCGCTTTCGTGCAAACCCGGCTTCCCCGACATGCTCACCGGACGTCGAGGATCCCTTCCTGCGGCCTATCCAAGAAACCGGGCCGCCTGGCACTCGGGTCGCGTCGAGTTGGGAGCTGTTCATTCGCAGGCCCCTTATCCGAGCCTGCCCGCACCCTACTGCCCACTATCGTCTCGGGACGCTCCGTGCCTTGCCGGCTCTGATGGCACCGGCGGCTGCGGCGGCGATCCGCGACATGAATTTCTTCGAGAACCGGCCGAGCGGCTTGGCGTCCTCGAGCGCCCACGACGTAGCGGGATCGTCGGTGTTGAACTCGTCCACGATGACCCAGGCTGGCGTGTAGAGCTTCGCACGGCGGGCCTCGGTCTCGGGAACCTCTACGAAGTGATTGGACGGCCCTGGCGGCTGGCTGGTGATCGGGAACAGCAGGGGTTTGGAACGACCGTCCTTGCCGACGACGATGAGCATGACGCAGGTCGGGCGTGCCTTCCGGCCGGTCTCTTCGCCGCGATCGTGTTCCCGTGCCCAGAGGTAGGAGTAGAGGATGATCTCGCCGTGCTGGGGCTCAGTCATCGCGTCCCTCGTCCTGCGCGACGGCATCGAGCCCGGCCAGGATCTCGTCGCGCTCCGGACCCGTCAGGTCTTCGGCACGGTACGCGCGCTGCGAGCCTGTGCCGGTCAGGCGATCGAACTGCTCGGCGGTCATCAGAACGAACTTGCGCTTTCCGCGCTTGGTGATGTCCACGGGGCCACGGAAGGCTGCCTCGACCACCTCGCCCGACTTGTTGCCGAGGTCCGTCAGGGTGAAGCTTGCCATCGGTACATCCCTCGATATCCATGCAATAGCTGAATTAGCTGCTCTAGCTGAAATCGCAAGGGGCCGGCGCTCATGCGCCGGCCTTCACCCCCCGCCGGACGGGGATGCCCTTCGCGATCGCCTTGTCGGCGAGGTTGTCGGAGATCCCGCCGCCCGGGAAGTGCACGATCCCGATCGGATTCTGCTCAGGGAGAATGTCGTTGCGCCGGAACGGCGCGGCCCGCTTGTGGCGCTTCCAGTCGGGCTTGAACACCACCTGCTGGACCCGGCGGTTCTCGGCCCGCTTCGCGGCGATCAGCTCGGCGCCTTCCCCGCCACCGTGCATCAGCACCATGTCGGCGTGCTTGGCCCGCACCCGGTCAAGGGTGTCCCAGATCACCGTGACGTTCTGGTATTCCTTGCCGCTGGTGAAGGCGATCCGGGTGCCCTGCGGCAGGTGGATCTCGGTCTCCGCCCGGCGCCGCGCGTTGACGAAGTCCCGGCTGTCGATCATCGCCGCGGTCATCGTGGCCCGGTTGACCTGCGAGCCGGAGCGCGGGCGCCACAGCGACCGGGTGGTTCGGGTGAAGAGGTGGGCGGCGGCGTCGCGGGCGTACTCGAAGCTGTTGCGGTGCTCGGACAGGGGGGAGCCGCTCCAGCTCGACCGAGAGCACCTCGCTGCCGTCCTGATCGCGCTGGCTCATGCGCTGCGCCTGCTCGTTCTCGTCGAGCTTGCGATCGATCTGCTCGACCCGGCGGTGGAAGACGTTCACGAACCCCCATCGCACGTCCTCTAGGTCGTCCTCCAGGCGGGTGCCGGCGAAGGCTCCCTCGAGGGCGGTGATCGCCACGTTCAGGGCCCCATCCATCGCGCGCTTGGCCGGTAGCGGCCGGGGGTCGTCGTGCTCCTCGAACGGGCGGTAGCCGGTCAGCGCCAGCTCCTCGAGCAGGGTGGGATCGGCGGGCAGGTCCTCGTCGAGGTCGTGGGTCAGGTGGTCGAGCATCGCGCTGGTCCTTCGGGTCCGGCAGGCCAGCGTCCATCGTGGCCTTCGTGGCGACCAAAGGCCGGGCCGTTGCGCCTAAGGCCCCCGACCCGGCACCCGTCGCCCTCTCAAGAAGGCTGTGGACGCAAAGGCCCTCTCACGGGCCCGGACAGCCTGCGGATCGACCCTCCCCGAAGGCCCCGGTCAGGCCGTGATCGACTCCGCTGCCTCCTCGAACCGGAGGTGCGCCACCGCGTCGTTCGGGTCGAGCTGGGGCGCCAGATGCAGGGCGAGATCCTGCGGGCCGAGGTGGCGCAGGTCGGTGTTGAAGTCGTCCTCGCGAGGATCCAGGTCGGTCACCAGGATGCCCTCGGCTTCGGCGCGCCGGCGCAGGATCGCCGCTCCCCGCTCGCCGGCTGGATCGGCGTCGCGGGCGATGTAGAGGTGGCGCAGGCCGGGAGGAAGGATCAGGGCGGCGAGGTGCGCCCCCGACAGGGCGGCGACGTGCGGAACGCCCGGCAGGACGCGCTGGACCGACTGCACGGTCTCGACCCCTTCGCCGGCCACCATCAGATCGGACACCGCGCCGGGAAAGCGCACGCCATGGCCGAGCTGATTGCCGAGGGCCCGTCGCGGGTTGCGCAAGGCGGCCTTGTCACGCCCGTCCGCAGCGAGCCACGTCCGGCTGACGGCCATGACGGCGCCCGAGAGATCGGTGACCGTGGCAAGCAGGGCCGGATGATAGGTGTCCGGGCCGGCCGGGTCCTTGCGGCAGAGCCGGTACAGGCAGCGCGGGTGGAAGCGTAACGCGGGCTGGGTGACGGCGTGCTCGAGCCCGCGCGAGCGCAGGTAGGCCTCCGCCACGGTGCCGGCGATCGGGCGGCCGTAGCGCAGCATCCGCCGGGCCGAATCGGTGGTGTCGCGCGCCTCCGGGAGCGGGCGGGCCCGCTCCGACACGGGCGGCTGGGGCAGGCTCAGGAACCCCCGCGCCTCCTCCAGGGCACCGCGCCAACTCTCGCTGTGCTGGATCCGGAGCACGTCGAGCAGGTCGCCGTGCTCGCCGGTCGCCGCGTCCGTCCACTTGCCGCGGGCGCCCTTGCCGCTGCTCGGGCCGGTGAGCCGTACGTACAGCGACTCGCCTTGCGTGTTGTGGACGTCGCCGACACACCACCACCGGCCCTTCCGGTGGCCGTTCGAGAGGTAGCGCCGGCAGAACGCCTCGACGTTGTCGGCGAGCTGGCGGGAGAGATCCGCGGCGGTGGGATGGGTCGGCATGTCGGCCTCCGTCGGGTCCGGATATTAAGCGCGGCCGTTGACGGCGACGCAACGTAACAGGGCATGACGTTCGAGCACGGCCGTCAGGACTGCCTCCCCGCGCTCGCCGGTGGGAATGAACAGGCGGGTGCGCCAGGCGATCACCTCCGAGAACAGCCCGATCGCCTTCAGGCCCGCCCGGGCGCTGTCACTGGAGCCGATCAGTTCGATCCGGTCCTCGCCCATCATGCGCGCGCGCCTGATCTGGAGCCCGCCGGCGAGCTGCAGGCTAGCGCGCCCGCCGAGCACGGCCGCGAAGGCGTCGGCCGGGGCCATGGCGGTACCGGCGCCGAGTTTCAGCCGCTCGCGGGTGACGCAGAGGTCCTCCGGATCGACGACGCGCCCGACGATGCGCTCGCCCTCGTCGGTCACGAGCCGGAACACCCGCATGTCGATGCCCGGCAGGCGGTCCCAGATCGGCAGCAGCAACCCGGTGACCACGTACAGGGTGCGCTCCTCGAACTCCGGCAGGTTGGCGAGCTCCGTGCTCCAAGGCGGCCCGGAAGGTCTCAAGCGTGGCCTCGCCGAAGTGCGAGCGCGCGTACTGATCACGGTCGAGGATCTGGCGCTGGAGCGGGCGCACGAGGCGCACCCGGGCCACCACCGAGCCGTCCTCGCGGGTTTCGCTGGCCGCCTTCCCCATCAGCGCCGGCCGGACTTCGCGTTGACGACGGGCTCGTAGCCGTCGGCGATCAGGTCGAGCGCCGCGTCGAATTCGAGCGGCCGGAGCCGGCGCCGCTCGGCGATGGTCAACAGATGGGTGCGCGCGCCACTCTGGGGATGGGTGTAGGCCACCTCGCGGTCCGTGACGGTGAGCACCCGCACCGGGTTCTGGACCGCGAGGTCGAGCGCCATCGTGTAGGACTGGGCGTCGGTCATGCGCTCTCGCTTGGGTACGAGGGGCCGAGAGGCTCTCTCTCAGCTTTGCTGATCCCTCGATAGGGCGTTGCCGCCCCTCTCGTCTCGTTCGGCCCGGCTCACGGCCGCCGGACGACGATGGGTCGGGTATCCATCGCCTGGGCGAGCTGGCGGATCAGGGCGAGGTCGGCATCCGAGCAGGTGCCTCGCACCGCGATGTCGATCCAGTGCCCGCCGCGACCGACATGGCTGTCGCGCAGGCGGTGGTTCGACGAGGTGTAGAAGCTCTCGTTCGGCTCGCACAGGCGCACGCGCGAGGTCAGGAACACGATCCCCGAGCCGAGATTGCCGCAGAACAGGCGCTCGTCGGCGCCGGTGGTCTTCGGGCCGCCGCCGACCGTGCGCTGGCCGATCTGCCGGAAGGCCTCGGCGAAGCTCGCCGGGTTCGGCGTCGTCCGGGGGGGGGATGTGTGCCGACCACCCCACGGAAGCCGGGCCGGATCGATCCGCCCGGTCGCGATCTCGTGCAGCAGGGTCCCGAGATAGCTCGGATCAGCCGGATACGGGCAGACCCGCCACAGCGCCCGGATCGCCAGGCGCTGAGCGGCCGGGTGCGCGAAGAGACGGGCGCGGGCCCGGCGCCAGCCGGCGGCCCGCTGCCGGCGGCTCTCCTGCTGCTGGCGCTCCCATTGGCCGGTACGCCGCACCATCTCGACGTCGACGTCGAGCTGGCGCTTGGCGATCGCCGCGGCGAACAGGTGCAACGCCGCCTGCTCGCGGACCTGTTTGCGCCGGTACGCCGCGCGTTTGCACGACGTATCCTCGAACGGTGTCGGCCGCGGCCAGCGCTTGAAACGCATCACGCTGCCTCCCGCAGGGGCGCCGTCTCGTTCTCCGGTCCATCCTCCTCGATTTGTTCGCCGACACCGGCCGGGGCGAGCTCGGGCGGCAGAAGGCCGAGCAGCCAGTCGGCCGAGCGGCTGGCGTGTCCCGCTGCCTGCACGATGGCGCGGGGATCGGAGCGCAGCACCTCGAGCCAGGACGCGATGTAGTCGGCGTGGCGCACGGTGGGTACGATGCCGAGGCTGGCGCAGACGTAGGCCGCCGAGATCTCGGCCACATATCCTGACAGTCCAGCGGAAAATGGCGGTTGGAAGGTGAAAACCATCGGTGCCTCCAGCACTGCCCAAAATCCCATGGCTCCCCCGAGGCGGGGGTGGGCGGCGAGACCGACCGGGGAGGCCCGCAAGCGGTGGGGCGCACCCGGAGGGGCGAAATGAAATGGAGCAACTCGGCGAAGCCGGGCTTGCTGCACGCCGTGGCGGGCCTAGCAGGGAGCGCCGACCAGACCCGCATCGAGGGAGGCCCAACGACAGCGCCGCCGCGCCAGCGGCGTCCGCATCAAGATATGCGTGATCGATGCCCGTCGGCTACGAGCTGAAGCTTGCCTTCTTAATTCTGCGATTTTAGGATCGCCGGGAAGGCATGGCCCGTGCCTCCTCCCTCCGATTTGGGGAAGCATTCGACATGCGGGGTAACTTACTCAATCGAACGCACTCTGTTCGAGCGAATGCATAAGGAGGGGTTGCAGAAACTGCTCGAAAAGGAGGCTTTCGATGAAGTTGTCTGCTCCGATTTTCCGCCTGAAAAGACAGGCGAAGCTGCTTTCCCGCGAAACCAATGCGCCGTTGCACGCGTCTCTTGATGAGGTCGCGAAACGAGAGGGGTATCGAGGCTGGAGTCATCTCGCGAGTTCCAGTTCGCATGATCGGCCAGCGCCTAAACTACTGGCTCACTTTGTGCCTGGCGATCTCGTGCTGCTCGGTGCGCGCCCCGGTCACGGCAAAACCCTGCTTGGCGTCGAACTGGCCGTAGAAGCGGCGCGAGCGGGTCACCGCAGCTTCTTCTTCAGCCTGGAGGAAACCGAATCGAGCATCTCCAACCGTCTTCAAGGCCTCGGCTTCGACATGGACGAAACCGGAAACGCTCTGGTGATCGATACGTCAGACGCCATTTGCGCCGATTATATTATCGAACGTGTAGGACATGGTCAGGACGACAGCGTGGTAGTGGTCGACTATCTTCAACTACTGGATCAAAGGCGACGAAATCCCGAACTCGCAGTTCAGGTCAAAACGCTCGCGGGCTTCGCCTGTATAGCGTCAACGATCATCGTTGCGATCTCTCAGATCGATCGCTCGTTCGACATGGAAGGCAAACCTCTTCCGAACCTATCGAACGTTCGACTGCCCAATCCCGTCGACTTGGCTCTTTTCACGAAGACTTGCTTCCTGCACAATGGAGAGATGCGGGTCGATGCGGTGAACTGAGATAATATAGGGAAGCGGCCGAGCCCGCGAGGGATCGGCCGCTCAGCCTTGGTCGCTGCTGGGTCATGGCTGCTGGGCGTGCATCCAGTCGGCTGCCGCCTGCGCCTTGCTCGCCGCGGTAAAGATCGCCCGAGGCTCGTCCTTGAGAAGTTGTAGCCACGAGGTGATGTAGGCCGCGTGGTCGCCTCGCGGTTCGTGCGCGATCCCGAGGTCGGCGAGCAGGAACGATGCGGTCTGTTCGGCGGTCGCTTCCTCCATGCCGAGTGCGTGCCTGGTCCACTTGGCGCCGAAATCCCGGTCGAGCCGATGGGCTGCGCCGCTGGCATGAGCTGCCTCGTGAATATGGGTGGCGTAGAATCCGTGGGCATCGTGAAAGGCGCTAGAGCGGCGACCTTTTAATCGGACGCATATCCCTTGTCCTTGAGGAAGTTCCAGCACTCCTGCGGCTCGAACAGCCCGCAGATGTCGCCGATGGCACGCCAGAGGGCGTCGAAGGTGCGCGCCTTGGCCTTGCGCAGGTGAGCTTTGAGCTTGGCGAAGGCCTGCTCGATCGGGTTGAGGTCGGGCGAGTAGGGCGGCAGGAACAGGAACCAGGCGCCGTGCTGCTTCAGGCAGGCGGCGGCCTTGGGGCTCTTGTGGACGGCGAGGTTGTCGAGGATGACGACGTCACCCTTGTTCAGGGTCGGGGCGAGTTGGGTCTCGACATAGGCCTCAAAGGCGGCCCGGTTCATCGCCTTGTCGATCACCCAGGGCGCACTCAGGCGGTCGCAGCGCAGCCCGGCGATGAAGGTCTGCGTCCCCCAATGGCCAAAGGGCGCCTTGGCGTGCAGCCGCGTGCCCTTGCGGCTGCGCCCGCGCAGGCGGGTCATCTTGGTGGTGACGGAGGTCTCGTCGAGGAAGACGAGGCGATGGCAGGCCTTCCGCATCAACGGCTGGCGCTTTGTGCGCCATTCATGACGATCCTCAGGGATGGGTGCGCGACCGCGTTCGGCGGCCATCAGGGCATTTTTTTATACGTGAAGCCGCGCTGGCAGAGGAAGCGTGACAGCGCCCCCGGCGTGACCGTCACGCCGTGCTCGGCCAACAGCCGCTCGGCCAGTTCCGGCATCGTGATGTCGGGCGTGGCCTCAACCGTCGCGATCAGAAAGCCTGCCACCGGTGCTCGCTTGCCGCTGCCCTTGGGCCGCCCTTGTGCCGCGGGTGCGACCGACCCGGTTCGGGCTCGGCGTTGCGCCAGCTTGACCGCACAACTGGGGCTGACGGCGAAGCGACGGGCCGCGCCACGGCGCGAGTGCCCTTCCTCAACCCAACGGCTGATCCGCTCACGAAGGTCCAGCGAGTAGCATTCGCCCATGATCCACCTCCAAGCAGAAGGGAATGATACGGTTTCCGCTTGATCAGTTCGGGGGGATTCCGGCTGGTGCGGTGTGGGGTTAGCCTGTGCGCCTTTGGCGGAGGCGGACATGGCTCACATCGCCGACCATCTGAGCGTGGAGGAACTAGGCCGGCGGGCTCGCACCAGCGCGGACGCCTGCGCGGCGCGGCACTATTAGGCGATCTGGCTTCTGGCCCAGGGGCAGACGGTGCCGGAGGTCGCCGCCGTCACCGGCTTCGTGTCGCGCTGGCTGGAGCAACTGGCTCGCCGCTACAACCAGTTCGGCCCCGACGCGCTGGGCGACCGCCGCCACCGCAACGGCGCAACCGCCCGGCTTCTGACCCCCGCGCTTCTGGACCGCCTGCGCACGCGCCTGGAAACGCCGCCGCCCGATGGCGGCACCTGGACCACGACCAAGATCGCCGCCTGGATGGCTCAGGACCTCGGCCTCGTCTCGGTCTACCCGCAACGCGCCTGGGACGCGCTGCAGGCGATCGGCTGGACGATCCAGGCGCCGCGTCCGAGGAACCCGGCTGCGGCCAGTCCTGACGAGCAGGCCGCCTTCAAAAAAAACGCGCCGCCCTTCTCGCCGAGGAAGAAGCACGCCAGCCCGACCGCCCGGTCGCGCTCTTCTGCACCGACGAGCACCGCATCGGGCTGAAGCCGGTCACCCGCCGGATCTGGGCCCCGCGCGGGCAGAGGCCGACCGCACTCGGCCACCACCGCTATGAATGGCTCTACGTCACCGCCTTCGTCGCGCCCGCCACCGGCGAGAGCCACTGGGACGTCGGCAACGGCGTCTCCAAGCCGCTGTTCGAACGCCTGCTGGCCGCCTTCGCCCGCGAGGCCGGCGCAGGCCCGCAGCGCACGATCATCCTGCTGCTCGACGGGGCCGGCTGGCACACCCAACCGGGCTTGTGCGTGCCGGATGGTCTGCGGCTCGTCTACCGGCCGCCCTACCCCCCCGAACTCCAGCCCGCCGAGCACCTCTGGCAACTCGTCGACGAGCCCATCGTCAACCGGCACTTCGACCGGATGGCCGAGGTCCAAGACCGCATCGAGCAAAGATGCCGCCACGTCGAAGCTCAACCGCACACCCTGCGTGACAACACCCTCTTCCACTGGTGGCCGCAGAAAAACAGACCGAACATCTAATCAGCCGGAAACGGCATCAAACCAACGCTTCCACCGCAACCCGCGATTCTGATTTCAGACACGAGGCTCTAGCTGCCGTGCTAGCGTAGCCGCACCGTGCCGATCCGCCCCGAACACCGCCACTTCTACCCGATCGACTGGCCGCAGCTCTCGGTCGCGATCCGCTTCGGCCGCGCCGGCGGGTTGTGCGAGCGCTGCGGGCGTCCGCATGGGCGGGTCATCGTCTGCGTCGATGACGGGAGCTGGTACGACGCCGACGGCGGCGTCTGGCGCTCGGGCCGGGGCCGGATTCTCCGGCGCACGCCCGACCTGGCGAGCGCCCGGTTGACCCGGCCGATCCTGGCCACCTGCCACCGCGCCCACGACACGAGCCTCAACGGCCCCACCGATCTCGCCGCCTGGTGCCAGCGCTGCCACCTGGACCACGATCGGCCGGAGCACATCCGGCGGCGGCGCCTGACCTTTCTGCGCCGCCGGGCGCTGGGAGACCTGTTCCTCGGGCCGTATCCGGTGCTCTGAATGCTGGTCGCATCCGACAGGTCCCGTCTGGCCGGGCTGATCGATGGGAAGGATCGCGCCCTGCTCGCGGCGTTCCTGCGCGACGAGGGGACGGCGTTCGGTCTGAACCCGTTCCCGTCGACCACGGCCGTCGCCGCGCACCTGACCTGTGCGGGTCTGGCGTTCGAATATCCGATCCTCGGCATCCACTCGGCCGGCCTACCGTGCCTGCTGAAGGCGCTGGCGGCGTTGCCGAAGGCGACGCCGCTCACGCGCTGCATCCTGAAATCCACGGGGCATACCTGTAACGTGTTCATCACCGCCGAGGGGGCCTGTGTCGGCGCGTACTTTTAGGGGAAGGCCGGGGTGCCTCTTCCGGTATTCGCGCCGGCTGCGCCCAAGCCGGCGCCGCGCAAGGGCCGGACGCGCCAGACGAAGGCCGAGCAGCTCGATCTCTTCTTCGACGTTGCCTGAAGCCGCCCAAGTCATTCCTAAAATACTCGATCCGCGCCAAATCGACGGATACGGAAAGCCGCCCAACCCTGTACTGTCTTGTCTTATCAGTCGATCATGGGCCGTAGCGCGCCTAGATCATTCGGCAGATGGCTACAATAGGAGTGTATCTGTCACGGCAATTGTAGATCATTAATTTTATTCAGCTAAGTCCGGATTTTAGGAAATATGATGCGGTCTAGCACCATGACCCGTGTTGCGCCAAATGCCGTTGGACCTGAGGGAAGTTCCGCGCTCCTGCAAAGTCATCTGGCCGCGATATCGACGGTGATCGAGCGGATGCGGCAGGAAATCGCCGAGCTGCGGCATGAGCAGGAGACCGGCCGCACCTGCGACGAGTTGAACGCGGTGGTTCAGGGGACCGAGCGGGCCACCAACACCATCCTGTCGACCGCGGAAGCCGTCGATGCCCCGACCCGCGGGATCGCCAAGCGGAGCCGCGACGAGGGGACCCGGGCGGACGTGATGGCGATCCAGGATCACGTGCAGACGATCTTCGAGGCCTGCAACTTCCAGGATCTCACCGGCCAGCGCCATCGCGAAGGTGGTGAGGACGATCGAGTTCGTCGAGGAGCGGATCGTCGAGATGGTGCGCCTGTGGTCCGGTTCGAGCGCGGCGGCTCCGACGCTGGCGCGCCGCGAGCGGACCGGCAAGTCCGCGCTCCTGAACGGTCCGGCGCTGCCCGGTGCGGTCAGCGTATCCCAGGATGCCATCGACGCGATGTTCCCTTAGGCCAACCGGGAGCGAGATCCATGATGGGACAGACGCTTCTGATCACCGACGATCCGGGTCGGAGCGCGGATCTCGTGGGCGGTCTCGATCCCGGCTTGGCGTACCGGGTCCACGACCTGCGTGACGAGGCGGATCCGGCCGAGGCCGCGGCGGTGCTGGTCACGGATGTGGCCGATCTCGGGGCGGCCAACGTCGAGCGCCTGCGCCAGCTTCTGGCACGGACGCGCCGCGGTACTCCGCTGGTCGTGCTGCTGCGCCAGGACACGCCGCAAGCCCGCCTTCAGGCACTGGCGCTCGGGGCGAGCCGGACGGTGAGGGCTCCCTTCGACCTGGGCCGGCTCCGGCGCGCGCTGGGCGCGGCGGAGGATCGGGCGGAGACCGTGCCGGCCGAGGCCCGGCGACGGGCCGAGGCGGTGCGCGCCTTCTACGGGTCGGTCTTCGTGGCCGGCGGGCCGGTGACGCCGGTCGTGGTCGACAACGGCACCGACCTCGTCGCGCGGGCGGTCCAAGAAACCGGCATCCGCGACTGGATCCGGGCGGTGCGCCGCTTCGACGATGCTACGCACCAGCACTGCCTACTGGTGGCCGGGCTGGCCGCTGCCTTCGCGGCGAGCCTTGGCCTCGGACCTTGCGAGCGCCATCGGCTGACCAAGGCGGCGTTGCTGCACGATGTCGGCAAGATCCACGTCCCGGCCGCGATCCTCAACAAGCCGGGCAAGCTCGATGCAGCGGAGAAGGCAGTGATGCGCCTGCATCCGGCGCAGGGCGAGGCCATGCTGGCCAACCAGGGCTTCGAGCCGGAGTTCCTCGGCGTGGTGCGCTCGCATCACGAGATGCTCGACGGCTCCGGCTACCCGGACGGGCTCGTGCGGAGGGCGATCCCCGATCTCGTGCGTGTGGTGACGGTGTGCGACATCTACGGCGCCCTGATCGAGCGCCGGTCCTACAAGCCGCCGATGGCGAGCGAGGCCGCCTACGCGATCCTCCAGGGGATGATGGGCCGCCTCGATCCGGCGCTGGTGAAGGCCTTTCATCCCATCGCGACGGCTTTCACCCCAAGCTTCCCCCTCGACACCTGACCTCGGTTTAATGGGCGTACCATGCACATCGTCCTCGTCGATCCCAGCGGCGTGATCCGCAAGACAATCTCGGGAATGCTCATCGCGGCCGGACACACCGTGGTGGCGTTCTCGGACTCGGCCGCGGCGCTGGCGCAGGTCGCTGCCGATCCGTCGGTGACCTGCGTGCTCACCAGCCTTGAGGTTCAACCGCTCGACGGGCTGGAGCTGTGCTGGTCGCTGCGGGCTCTGGCCGACGATCGGCGCCCCCTGACGATCCTGGTGATGTCCTCCGCACGGGAAAGGCGGCCGCTGGACGAGGTACTCGATGCCGGCGCGGACGACTTCCTGATGAAGCCGCCGGAGGCGCAGGAGTTGCGCGGGCGCCTACGCTCGGCCGAGCGGGTGCTGAAGCTGCAGCAGGCGCTGATCCGGCAGGCCGACACCGACCACCTGACGCAACTCCTGAACCGCGGTGCCTTCATGCGTCAGGCCCAAGCGGCGGTCGAGAGCGCGGCGGTGAGCCGCCCCCTGGCGGTGATGCAGCTCGACATCGACCATTTCAAGAAGATCAACGACCGCCATGGCCACGACGTGGGGGATCTGGTGATCCGGCACATCGCTCAGATCCTACGGGAGACCGGTGCGATCGCCGGACGGCTGGGCGGGGAGGAGTACGCACTGCTCCTCCTGGACCACAGCCTGGGCGCCGCGGCGGTGGTGGCCCACCGCGTCCGCAGTCAGTGCGCCGGCTCGGCGCTTCTGGAGCGAAGCTGTCCGCTTCGCTTCACGGTCAGCATCGGGCTGAGCGAGTGGTCCGAGGGGGACAGCGTCGGCACGCTGCTCAAGCGAGCGGACGTATCGCTATACGCGGCCAAGGAGGGCGGCCGCAACCGCGTGGCGATGACAAGCTCCACGTTGAAGACCGAGTTCGTGAGCTAGGGGTGCAAACCCGATGAACCTAAAAGAGAACTCCGACGGGACGAATGAAATAACTTACGCTTTCAGCTACCGGATATGAGTCAAAATAATACCATAGGTAACATTATACTATTAAGGACGAGGGTTTGGCCGAGAAATCCTCACAGATACAGACCACATGAATATCGGATATACAGATAATAATGGCAAATTTCATAAATATGGAACGACCCCAAAGTCATCCGAAGTGTCCACTGATCGCGTGATTGCGTCCGGAATGGACTTACCACCCTTGCCAGTAAATCCATTGGGGCACAGCTGATTCAGAGGGTGTTGTTTTAATCAAAGCATCTCCACTTGGACAATATGATGCATACGCCGCAGTAATTATAGACGAAAAATACAATACATCAAAATCCTTCATCGTCCTGACTTGCAATGATTGTATCTTGTGCCATCCATTATAAATGATTTATTTGTTTTCACTACGGTATTTATAACGGCCGAAGTCTTGTCTGGACTTTTCTCAATTTCGTCTCTTTTGGGCCAGTTAGCTCCCTGACCTTCGAGGCAGTCCGACTTATACGTATTCTTTTGTGATAGCTTGAATGTTTTGCAGACTTGATAATGCACAGAGAAGTTATGACCATCAAAATAAATCCCGGCCGCACCACCAATTCCACCACAGCCGACATCAGGCGGCAGGTAGAAGCCTTTCTCAAGAGAGTCGATGCCTTCGGTTCTTGCGGATGCAGGAATAATAGCAAAAATGATTGCGATGCATCTTGATCGAACGGTAGCGAGCATTTGCATAGACTTTCCTAGTTCTTCTCTCCAAGAACAAGGCCGGGGGATTTAGACGGACCGCTTTCACTCTGAATGAGCTGATCTCCCGTGATTCCGTTGGGAGTCGGACCTTCCGTGGGCGTGTCGCAAACGCGATCGCCCCGTCGTTTACCCAACGTTGACCATGCTGGCCGCATGGCGCCTCCGTTTCCGGAGGGCGCCCCATGATCCTGTCTGCCATGGCCGCCAAGCTCAAGCGGCGCGCCAAAGGTGACTTCAAGGGCCGGCACTATGAGGCTGCGCTCATCGTCCAGGCCGTCTCCTGGTACCTGCGCTATCCGCTGAGCTACCGCGACATCGAGGTGCTCTTCCTGGAGCGCGGCGTCGAGAGCGACCACTTCCGGGTCAAGAAGAACATCCCTCGGATCGGCGGCTTCCAATCCTTCCACACGGCTCGACGCACGATCTGCGGCTTCGAGGCCATGCTCTGGCTGCGCAAAGGCTTCGACTTTGCCGGCGCCTGGACCGTCCGCGAGCAGAACCGGCTACTCGGAGTCTGCTTCGGACTTCAGGCAGTTAACAAAACCTGAAAACGCAGTAGATCCAGCCTTTGCTGCGGCCTATGGCACGGCTTGCGACAGGCCCCTTTCCGTGACCCGGCTACGGATCGAAGATTGAATAGCCTGCATCATCAGCAGTGTTTAAGCAATCAATATTTGAGAAATGCACTCGCGTTGCAGATCTCATCGACCCCAATGACTGTCTTCTGGGTGTGCACGCTGCCGGTCGCGAGCGGATTCCTGCGGCAGGTATCGGGCGTGCGAGCTGAAAGGCCGTCGATGAGTCGATACGAGTTCGATCAACCGGGCGTCAGTCTCGCGATCGGCTGGGATGCCCCGCTCTCCACTTTCTACCTCCAGATCTGGAACGAGGCGCTGCACACCGCCGAAATGGATGAGGAGGAGCGCGCCTCACCACAGATCTGGTTCGGAACGGAGTACGCGGAACACCTCACTCCAGGCCTCCTGCTCGCGCTCGCACGCCAGCATCTTCCGAGCCTCTCCGAGGACATCGAGGTGTGTCTGATGCGCGATATGACCGAGGAGTTGGCCCGGCCGCTCTCCCCCGATCACGTTGAGATCCGCCAGATGATGGAGACATTGCTGGGCGAGCTTTCTCCTGTGCCGGAGGCCCCACAGCGCTCCTCCGCCGAGCAGGTGCGTGTGGACACTGAGGCGCTCTTCAAAGGGAGCACCTCGCATCCGGGTCCCAGGCAGTCAGAGTGAAGCTGCTGCACGGTCGCGGATCGCCCTGATCCTCCACGCGAGCCCGCGCGATGTGGTCGTCACCCGCAGGGCCGAAACCCGAAGGGGTTCGGGGAGCGAAGCGAGTAGGGCACGGTTCCGCAGGAACGCGCCCACTCTTCGTCTATTAGCATAACCCTGGATTGTCGTGCCCATGATCGATGGAGCGATCCAAATCATCATGAGCATTCCGTCTATGATTACGATCCATATCTCGAAGCGGACAGGCAGGCGCCAGGACCTAATATTATAGAAAGTCAATTGAATGGTATATTTGAGATTTAGCTGACATCGGCTTTATCCGCCGCCTTCGATGTTGGTAACATGGTTCGCTGTGTGAGATCCCGCGGTTGCGCGGGGTTTTTCTCATCGAGTACGCGATAAACGCTTCTGCGTGAGATCCCCAGTGCGCGAGCGATGGCGGTCGGCCCCTCCCCTGCCGCATGGCGCCGACGGATCTCCTCCTCGGGCACGGATTTCGGCCGGCCCTTGCCGGCGTAGACGCCGGCCGCCTTGGCGGCTTCGATCCCGGCGCGCTGGCGCTCCAGGATGAACTTGCGCTCCATCTCGGCCACCATCCCAAGCACAGTGACGACGATCCGTCCGACGTCGCCGCCGGTGGTCAGCTCCGGATCGAGGATGCGCAGGCAAGCGCCCTTCTGGTCGAGTTCGTGCACGAGGTTCAGCACGTCGCGGGTCGAGCGGCCGAGCCGGTCGAGGCGGACCGCCACCAGCTCGTCGCCTTCGCGCAGGAACTGCATCACGGTGGCGAGCTCGGGCCGGTCGTCGGCGGATTTGCCCGACATCTTTTCCGAGCGGATCACGGTGCAGCCGGCGGCCTTGAGCTTCTCGAGCTGGATGGTGAGGTCCTGATCGGTCGAGGAGACGCGGGCGTAGCCGAAACGGGGCATTTTGGGCCTTCGAACGTGCCAAAAGGGTGGCCTGCACACCTATCATGTAGCATAATTCGAAAATGACCGTTTTGCCTCATACGGAAGCTGTGCCATGAGGTCGAGGCGTAACGGTATACCCTTTTTGCGGCACCCATCCACCGGATGGAAATCCATCCCTGGCAACCGAACCCGTTTGGGTCTAGCTACGCGCTTCATGCATATGGAGCGATAATTGCCATGGAATCGCGATCTACGAAAATCGTTGACGGGGGCAAACTCGTCATTCCTGCAAGCTTCCGCCGCGAACTCGGCGTTCAGGTCGGTGATACAGTGGTGATGGAGATGGTGGATGGCGAGCTTCGGGTACGATCTCGCAATGCTGCTATCGACGAGATCCAGAAGATTGTTCGGGGCTTGGTGCCCGAAGGGGTCAGCGTGGTCGACGAGTTCCTAGCCGACAGGCGCGCCGAAGCGGCCAAGGAGTGACCCCGTGGCCATGAAGTACGCGTTGGACGCGTCAGCCCTGCTCTGCCTATTGAATCAGGAAGAGGGACAGGACCGCGTTCGTGCCGCGCTGTCCGAGTCGGCCATGTCCGCCGTGAACCTCTCTGAGGTCATCGCCAAGCTCGTGGAGCGTGGAGGGGCCGTCGCGACCCTTAGCCGAGCGTTGGACCACCTGCACCTCGCAGTGGTCGAATTCGATCGCACTCAGGCGGTCGAGGCTGGCGCGCTCCGGCTGGCCACGCGCCAGGCCGGCCTGTCCTTCGGGGACCGCGCCTGCCTGGCCCTGGCAAAGACGCGCGGCCTCGTCGCCCTGACGGCGGATCAGGCGTGGGCACAACTGGACGATGCCGTCGGCATCACGGTCGAGCTGGTAAGTTGAGGCGATGGCGGGCGCCGCGGCCCTCGCAGCGATCGCGACCGGGCTGAACGAGCGGCAGCAGGCCTATCTGTTCGCGGCCTACGATGAGGATCAGGCCCGCGAGGCCTCCCACCAGCGCCCCGGCGGGCCGCCGGCCCGGCAGTGGCGCTGGATCGAGTATGGCCCCGTCGGCCACAGATGGCTCGACGGGCCGGGATCTCGCCTGCTGCGGGCCAAGCTGGCCGAGTCCGGCATGATCAGCCAGAGCACCGGCGCCACCTGGGTGTGGATCGGCATCGGCTGATGCCCCCTCCCACGAGCCCACTTAAGTCATTGCAGCATCGTCTGAACCGCGCTGATAGATGGTTTCACGATCGGCCCCAGTCTTGACCCCAACCAAAATGCGTATTTTCATGTTATAGCAATTAGGTAGCGAGAATTTTGCCAGGGTCATGGTTCGGGTCTGGCTGACTTTCGATGCGGTTGCCTCCCCCGGCGCCGATCAGCCGCGCTTCGAGCAGATCGAGCTTGGCCCGGCCGTACATTTGCCGCTTCACGAGTTTGAGGCGGGTGATCTGCCCCTCGGTCTGGCCGTTCGACCACGGCTCGGATCGCGCCGCGGTAACAGCCGCCTTGTCCCTTGCCAGGCCGTTCGCGAAGGATGCGAGGAGACCGCAGGCAGCCGTATCGGTCCAAGTGTCGAGGTCCAGATGTCTCCGCTCGCGGATCATGGCCTGGAAGCCAGACAGGAGCGAACGGGCCTCGTCGAGCGCCGGGACCGCTGCCTCGATCGTCGCCACCGTCACGGCCTCGGCCTTACTCAAGTTGTCCCGACCGCTCGTCATCAGCCGCGCGAGGAGGCGCGCAGACGGGACCTTGCCGGGCGCACGCTCGGGAGACTGCTCATGGCGTCGGCGGCGGGTCGCGCACTCTCCGACGACGCGCAGGCTGCCGGTGAATCCGCTTGCGCGCAGGCGTCGCCACAGTTCGGCACCGTTGCGCCAGCCGGCCGTCCACTCGGCATCGAGCCGGGGTAGATAGGCCTCCAGGCTGCTCTGGCGCGCCCGGAACACGTCGCCGGTCAAGCCACGCAGCACGGTGCGCACGAGCTTGCGGCTGTGGCCGGTCGTACGGACGATCTGCCGGATCGGAACGCCCTGTCGCGACAGCGTCAGGATCGCCTCGGCAGTCGCCGCCTGTGTTTAGGCGTGGAATAAGGGTTCATCCGCACTTTCGGTGCTGGCGAGACTCCGTTCGGCCAAGCTCTACGGGTCGACTTCAGGCAGCAAGGGCGCCGCGCAGCTGCTCCTGACGGCCAGCGACAATCCTGAGCGCCTGCGCTCGGAGGCAGGCTTCGCGGCGTTGTGTGGCGTGAGCCCCGTGCCGGCCTCGTCGGGAAAGACGGTGCGCCATCGCCTCAACCGAGGCGGTGATCGCGCAGCCAACAGCACGCTGCACATCATGGCCATCGGGCGACTGCGGACTGACGCGCGGACCAAGGCGTACATGGCCCGCCGGATTGCAGAGGGCCACTCCAAGCTGGAGGCGATCCGCTGCCTGAAGCGCTACATTGCCCGTGAGGTGTTCACGCTCATCACCCGCCGGCAGAAGGCGATCAATCAGACCCGCATCGCGGCTTGACACACAGAAGGGCGTCCAGGGGGCACAATACACGTCGCTAGCCTTCCGCAGCCGCTGTCAGGAGGCGGGCGTGCGACCCTCAATGGGCCCGGTCGGCGATGCCTACGACAACGCCATGGCTGAAAGCTTCTTCTCGACCCTCGAATGCGAACGGCTCGCCCGCCGTCGCTTCCGCTCACAGGCCGAGGCACGGATGGCCTGCTTCAGCTACATCGAGGGCTTCTACAATCCGCTGCGCCGGCACTCGGCGCTCGGATACCGCTCGCCCGTCGTCTACGAGCAGGAAACCCAGCCGGACCCGCTACCCGAGCCCCTGTTCAGCCAAGCCCCCTGACCGTCCACAGAAACGGGGCAATCCCAAACGCGCGATTACGGGACGAGTTGTTGAACGGTGAGATCTTCTACACGCTCAAGGAGGCGCAGATCGTGATCGAGCGTTGGCGGAGACACGACAATGGCGTGCGCCCGCATGCTTCGCTGGACTACCGACCACCGGCCCCGGAGGTGTTCGTACCGGCCTCATCCGCTTGGCCGGCTGCCCTCACCCGACCGGCTCCGCCGGCCAAGCTACCCGTGGTGCAGAGGCCGACCCGGCACTAACTTTGAACTGGGACCGCCGTATGGGAGCCGATCACTTCGCGGCAAGACCTTTGATATGGCGTCCGCTTGATCGAAGCAGTCGCTGGATCGGCAAGCCCGCGCGGCGCTTGAGCGAAGCCGAACTGCGCCATTCCGAAGGAATCACACGGAGGTCGTATGAGCGGAGCTTTCGAGCGCTGTAGCGCTGCTCTGACGGCGTGCGTGGTCGTGGCGCAGCCGTAGAGAGCCTGTCCCATAACGCCTCCGGTGTGCGGCGGCCTCAGCTAAACCCATGCCACCACACCGTAGGACTGCACACCTACTCCGTCAGGATGCCGCAGAGCTGCTCTTCGCGGAACCGGCTCCTCTTCATCGTACGAAGGCAAGGTCGGCCGAAGTCCGGCGCCGCTTCCGCCTGCCGCGCGACACCTGTCGCACCCCGTCTTGCGACGGGTGTCGCATTGTCGGCTCTCGAAACGACTGCCGCGCGCCGACCATGCCGGGCGGGAAACAAAAAATCCGAATGATTGCAACGGATAACGAGCGGTTGAGCCGAATTCGCCGGTGCCGACGAAATTTGGCACGCCGGTTGCGGATGCCGATCCGGAGAAGGACCGGTCTATATCTCCACAAATTCAAGCATTGATCGAATTGTAAAAAAGCAGGACAATATAAACAGAAATACCATGTAGTATCGCCACAAAAACGGGAGGCGAACGGCGACACTCAATCATCGGTATCGCCGTAATCGACTTAAAATAGAAAATACAAAGGGGGGGATCAAATTGAAAATACAAAAAAGTCAGACATTGTCGCTCGGACCGGAGACGATCAATCCGAAGATTTATTGTCATTTCATCGATGGCCGGTTCGAGGACCCGACCGAGAGCACGGTGGACGTCTACAATCCGGCCGATGGCAGCCTCATCGCATCGACCCCCGAGGCGACCGCCGAGGATGTGGACCGGGCCGTGCGCGCCGCACGCCGCGCCCAACCGGCCTGGGAGGCCCTGCCGCCGATCGAGCGGGCAAAGCACCTCCGTGCGATCTCGGCCAAGGTGCGCGAACGCCGCGTGGAACTGGCCGATCTGCTCGTCCGCGAGCAGGGCAAGATCCGCAGCCTGGCTCAAGTGGAGGTCGATTTCACCGCCGATTACATCGATTACATGGCCGAATGGGCGCGCCGCCTTGAGGGCGAAGTGCTCTCCAGCGACCGGCCGAAGGAGACGATCTTCCTGCTGCGCAAGCCGCTCGGGGTGGTCGGCGGCATTCTGCCCTGGAACTTCCCGTTCTTCCTCATCGCCCGCAAGCTCGCGCCCGCCCTGGTGACCGGAAACACCATCGTCATCAAGCCGAGCGAAGAGACGCCGATCAATGCGTTCGTGTTCGCCGAACTCGTTGCGCAGACCGATCTCCCACCGGGCGTGTTCAACCTCATCGGCGGCCGCGGCGCCACGGTCGGTCAGGCGCTCACCGCCCATCCCGAGGTCGACCTCATCACCTTCACGGGTAGTGTCGGCACCGGCATCCAAATCATGAAGGCGGCTGCCGAGAACCTGACGCGGGTCAATCTCGAACTCGGCGGCAAGGCCCCGGCCATCGTCCTGGCCGATGCCGATCTCGACCTCGCCGCCAGGGCCATCCACGCCAGCCGTGTGATCAACACCGGACAGGTCTGCAACTGCGCCGAGCGGGTCTATGTCGAGCGCAGCGTCCACGACGCGTTCGTCTCGCGGCTCAAGGCTCTCTTCGAGGCAACCCGCTACGGCAACCCAAGCGAGGACGAGACCCTGGCCATGGGCCCCCTCGTCAACAAGGCCGGCCTCGACAAGGTCGCGGCGATGGTCGAGCGGGCCAAGGCCGACGGGGTCACCGTCGTCACGGGCGGCGCGGTCGCTGATCTGGGGGCGGGCTTCCATTACGTGCCGACCATTCTGACCGGCGCGACGGCCGACATGGAGATCATGCGCAAGGAAATCTTCGGCCCGGTCCTACCGATCCAGGCTGTCGACAGCCTCGATGAAGCGATCCGCCTCGCCAACGACAGTGAATATGGCCTGACCTCGTCGATCTACACATCGAGCATCAATGCAACGATGCAGGCCAGCCGCGAGCTTCGGTTCGGCGAGACCTACGTCAACCGCGAGAACTTCGAGGCCATGCAGGGCTTCCATGCCGGGCGGCGCAAATCGGGCATTGGTGGGGCGGACGGCAAGCACGGCCTCTACGAGTTCACAGAGACGCACGTCGTCTACATCCAATCCTGAATAAGATTGCCTCACAAAACTCCCGGCCTCTGACCGTTCTCGCTCCGGCAATGACAAGGGAGCGGAATTTTTGTGAGAGGAACTAAATCGAACAGCTTTCGCCTTGCCGGCACAGACTTATGAGATTCTGTCGGCTTCGCGCAAAAATCAAAAACAACGATTACGATACCATTGGATTTAGGGGGAGATCATGAAAATCGGCGTCAAATACATTTTCGCAGCGGCATTGGGGCTCTACGGCGCAGCATCCCAGCCCGACGCGGCTGCGGCAGCCGACATCACCTTCGCGGTCATTGATGGACACGAGTATGACCTGCCCATCAATTACAAGGACTTCTCTCTTTTCGTGCAGTACGGGCAGTTCAACGCCACGTCGCAGTTCTTCGATGCGCAGGGCAATCTGACCAGCGCATCGCGTCAGAACCTCGCGGCGGGCCTGAGCAAGTTCGTCTATTTCACGACGATCGACGCGCTACCCGATGTCGGTATCGCGCTTGAGGCGATCCTCCCCGAAATCTATCTCGGGACCCGCGACGCCAAGGAGCGTTTCGGCTTCGGGGATACGCTCTGGGGCGTGGCGACCTGGATCAAGCCGACTCCGAACAGCACATTGGGTATTCAGACGTTTCTTCAGGCGCCGATCGGCGGCGACTACTTCAGCAATCACTACTTCGCGAATTACACCAGCATCTTGTTCGACGTTCAGGGCAAGGATTTCAGCTTCACGGGCGATGTCGGCGGCGTCTTCCGCAGCGAGCAGAACGCACCCGGTGCTGCGGCAGTCAGCCCGGGCACCACGTTCCACACCAACCTTCGGCTCGGATACAAGCTCAACATGCCCACTCTTCCGGTGGAACCGTTCCTCGCCCTCGACTACCAGTACAATACGGCCAGCCGCCTCGCTTTGAGCAAGGTGGTGATTCCGAACAGCCAGAACCAGGATCTCGCTCTCGGCGCGGGTCTCATGTTCTTTTTCAACCCGAAACAGAACCTCACGGTTCGCTATTCCCGCAGCGTCTATGCGGAAAACGCCCGCCCTACCAATGCTTTCTACCTCAGGTATCTCTATATCCCATGATGTAAGCCGCCCGAGATACTGAAAAATTAATCAATTCTGCGGTCTCATAAATATTTATTGAGTTTACTGTTGTTATTATCTTGATCAAACGATGAATTTCGCCGATCTAGCGCGTCTGGATTTCATCTCGATTGATGGAGGGCCTGCTCGGCGCGAGACGACCGGGCTCGCCATTGCGTCTTTGGCTGCTCGACGCATGCGCCCTGCGCGCCCGCAACGGCAAATCGAAGGCGATGAATGACCGGTCGAGATCCCGTCCCATCCTTACACGAGGTTCGCCGAGCGATGATGAACGAAGAACAGGAGTATCGTCGATGACAGCAGCGCCGCCTGAGGAAACCCAGTGCCGCTGCGGCGCATCCATGCTGGAGCGGCGGACGATCGTGATCGGCGCCGCTGCTATGCTCCTAGCGGGCGCCGGTCCGTCCTTGGCCAACGACAAGGCCGTGCGTCCCCAGATCGGCGACGTTCTCGTCCATCTCGCGGGCGACAGTCAGGGCAGGACACTGACTGCAGCGGATCTCAAGATCGGCGACGAGCCGACGCTGGCCTACCCCGCCGATCCCAAGACGGGGCTTGTCAGGGATGGTTCGCGGGTCAACCAGATCCTCGTCGCGCGGGTCGATCCCGGCACGCTGTCTCCTGAGATGCGAACGACGGCGGAAAGTGGAATCGTGGCCTATTCTGCTCTCTGCACTCACAACGGATGCCCGATTACTTCTCTGCAGGACGACAAGCGATCGGTCATATGCAACTGCCACGGGTCTGTATTCGACCTTTCGGACAGCGGCAAGGTTCTTGAAGGCCCTGCATCGCGGCGGATCGCGCGGTTGCCGCTCCAAATCTCGGGCGACGCCATCACCGTAGCGGGCGCGTTCACCGGGGCACTCGGCCCACAACGGCAATAATCAAGATTTCGGTCGAGCGAACGGCCAATTCGACGAGGGAGGAAGACATGATGGTCAAGAACAAGATCGCCCTGCTCCTGGGCGCCACCCTTGCGGCGGCGCCGTGCGCCGCAGGCGAGTTGAAGAGCTATTCGCCGATCACGCAGAAGCGCCTGTCGAACCCCGAGCCGGAGAACTGGCTCATGGCCAAGGGCAATTACGCCGGCTGGAGCTACAGCGCCCTGGATCAGATCAAGACGAGCAACGTCAAGAAGCTGCGCCCGGTCTGGAGTTCGGCAACCGGCGTTACGTCGGGCCACGAAGCGCCCGCCATCGTGAATGACGGCCTCATGTTCGTGACGACCCCCTACAATCAGGTTCTCGCCATCGATGCGAAGAACGGAGACCCGATCTGGCGCTACAAGAGAGAATTTCCCGAAGGATTTAGCGCCTTCCACTACACCAACCGCGGCGTCTCTCTTTGGGGCGACAAAGTCTACGTCGCCGGCCTCGACTGCAAGCTGACCGCGCTGGATGCCAGAACCGGCAAGCTGGTCTGGGAAGTCACGGTCTGTGACTGGACCGAAGGCGCCTACATCACCTCGGCCCCGGTCTCGGTGAACGGCAAGATCATCGTCGGCCCCTCGGGCGGCGAGTTCGGTATTCGCGGCTTCCTCGCGGCTTTCGACGCCGAGACGGGCAAGGAGGTGTGGAAGACCTTTGCCGTGCCGGCCCCCGGCGAGAAGGGTTCGGAGACCTGGCCCAAGGACGGCCTGTGGAAGGACGCTTGGAAGACCGGCGGCGGCACCATGTGGATGCCGGGCAATTACGACGCCAAGAACGGCGTTCTCTACTGGGGAGTAGGCAACGGCTCGCCCTGGCTCGGCGACCAGCGTCCGGGTGACAACCTCTACCTCGCCTCCGTCCTCGCGATGGATCCCGATACCGGAACAATCAAGAACCACTTCCAGTATCACTGGAACGACAGCTGGGACTGGGCGGGCATGAACGCCCCGACCCTGATCGAACTCGACAAGGACGGGAAAAAGGTCCCGACGCTGATCAGCGCGCAGCGCAACGGGTATCTCTATCGCCTCGAGAACACGCCCGACGGCAAGATCGGCTTCCGCGATGCGCGACCCTACGTTCACAACAACGTCTTCGCCAGCGTCGATCCGAAGACCGGCCGCCCGACATACAACGCAGGCACCGTTCCCGGCACCGGGGTACCCGGAATGTATTGCCCGAGTCTCTGGGGCGGCAAGGATTGGCCCTACGAGTCCTACAACCCGAAGACCAAAAACCTCTACGTTCCGTTCAACGACAACCACTGCATGAGCTTCACCGGCAAGGTCCAGAAGCGCATCCCGGGCCAGTGGTCGGCCGGCGTCGATATCAAGGACATCAAACTCCATATCAACAAAGATGCAAAGTATATCGGCGGAATCCAGGCCATCAATGTGGAGACACGTGAGGAGGCCTGGAGAGACACCTATGCGGAATCCTGGAATTGGGGCTCGATCCTGTCGACGGCTGGCGATCTGATTTTCGCGGGTGGGACGAGCGATCGGATGTTCCGTGCCTATGACGCGAAGTCGGGCAAGATTCTCTGGCAGTTCAAGACCAGCTCCGGAATCATCGCTCCCCCGACCAGCTATTCGATCAACGGCAAGCAATACATCGCCGTCGTCTCCGGTTGGGGTGTCGACTCGGCGCTGGTTCAGGGCATCATGCACACGGAACGCGGCTGGGAGAAGGATATACCGCAGGGCGGTACCGTGTGGGTATTCGCCCTGGAAGACTGATGGGCGATAGCCCGCCCCGATCTTCCAGGAACGACCAGCCCCGCCTCAACCTGGCTGTTCGAAGACCGTAGGTCCATGCGTCGGCGCGTCGTCTCACCAGTTTGGGGGGCGATGCGCTAGGGTGTGAACCGAACCAAGGCGTTGCAAGAGCTATGGTTTTATGACTCAGAAGCGCCGTTTGCAGCACGAAGGCGGCGATGGCGGACCTGTTCTGGCTCTCGGACGAGCGGTGGGCGGTGATGGAACCATTCATGCCCAAGAACCAGCCCGGGCCGGAACGGAACGACGATCGGCAGGTCATCTCGCTACGCGGTCCTTCGGTTCCGGCATCCTGCACGTTCTCACCTCGGGCTGCCGCTGGCGCGACGGCCCGGCAGCGTATGGTCCGCGCACCACCGTCTACAACCGCTTGTCCCGCCGCGGCTTCTGGCGGGCGATGCTGACCGCGCCGGCCAAGGGCGGATGGGCGGGCGAGGCGGCCGCCATCGACAGCACCTCCGTCAAGGCGCACCGCTCGGCGCATGGCGGCAAAGGGGGGGGCTCGTGCGCTAAGGCATCGGCCCGTCGCGTGGCGGCCGGACGACCAAGATCCACGCCCTCATCGATGTCCTCGGCCGCCCCGACGTCCTCCTGCTGACGCCCGGCAACGCCAGCGACGTCACCACCGTCCCCAGCCGTGCTCGCCCAGGCGCCCGGTCGGGTCCGTCGCCTGGCCGCCGACAAGCGCCGCAACTACGCCTCGGCTGTTGCGCTCGCCGCCGTCAACGCCTTCTGGTGCTGATCGAGTCCTGACCCTAG
>NZ_SRHQ01000033.1:0-43278 GCF_004683995.1 Methylorubrum sp. Q1
TGCCCGACAGGAGAAGGCCCGTGAGGCCGGCGAGGATCAGGGAGTTGCGCAAGATTTGAACCAGGGGTTTTTGAAACGTGCGCCCTGTTAGCAGCGGCCAAGCTCACGTCATATGATATATTAGTCACAGCCCATCAGTGACATCACCGTGATCGTGACGATCCATCGCATCACCCCCTGTCGGCTCTCTTGCTCGGTTTGGCCCACACCGGGAGCCGTCGGTCGGCACCGCCCGCGGGCCAGCCGCGATGTTCCGAGGGCTACGCGCCCGCTGTCGGGATCAGGCGGAGCTGTCGGCTCCGTCGACTTCTTCCTCGGTCGGCAGTTCGCAGCGGTTGTGAATGTCGGTGGCCGCCATCGCGCCATGTCCCATCGCAACCACGACTTGGTCGAGACCGCGCACCACGCCGCCGGCGGCATATAGGCCCGGGACCGTCGTGCGGTTGTGCTCGTCGACGAGGAGAGCTCCCGTTCCATCGTGCTCGGCTCCCAGTTCCAAGGCGAGCTCGGATCGAAGCTTCAATCCGAGAGCCGAGTAGAGCACCTCGAACCGGTGTTCATCACCGCCCGCCGTGCGTAGCCGGGTAATCCGGGCATCCTCGACATCGAGGCTTGTCACGGGCTCGTGGACGACCTTGATGCCGTGCTTCTCGACCCGCTCGCGCGCGCCCGCGTCAAGGTGCATGTCTTGCCCCAGCGTCAGAAGCGTCACGTCGCGCGAGTAGGTGCGGGCCACGAACACCGCCTCTCCCAGGCCCCTGTCGCCATGGCCGATCACGGCGATGCGCTTGCCCCTCGCTTCGTAGCCATCGCAGATCGGGCAGTAGCGCACGAGGCCGCGTCTGACGGCGTCGGGAAGGTCCGGCAGGTCTGGCTCCACGTCGTCCGCGCCCGTGGCGAGAAGCACCCGGCGCGCCCGCACCTCGCGTGAGACGCCCGCCGCCTCTTCGACGCTGGCCGCGAAACCTCCCTCGACCCTGCGCAAGGCCCTGACGGTGCCATGTGCGACCTCGGATCCATACCGAGCGAGGTGCTCGCGTTGGCGGAGGAGGATCTCCTGTCCGGAGATGCCGTCGGCGAAGACCGGGATGTTGTGGCTGGTGGGTATCCAAGACGCGCGGGAGTCGCCTGCATCCACCACGAGGAAGCGGCGCTCGAAGCGGGCCAAGTAGAGTGCGGCTGTCAGCCCGGCCGGGCCACCCCCGACAATCAGGCAGTCGATAGGCTCCGAGGGATCGGCGGACAGAAACCTAGCCATTCGCTCACCCGTTCATGAGGGCCATCCTTGCCGAGACCACCTTCGACCTTCCTCGGTTCCGCCACCGGCCGAAGCTCGGCGTCAACGCGGCTCTGGAGAAGGCCTGGCTGGAGGGGCGGCGGGCCAGAACCCGCATCAGAGCCTCGAACAGCCCCTTCGCGATCCAGCACCGGAACCAGCCGTCGATCGTACGCCAGGGCAGAGAGCCGGCCGGCAGCGCGCGGGCCCGTCTCCGCACGTCCGCAGGTGCCAGGCAAACCCCGCCAGGACCCGGCGCACAGGCGTCGCATCCAGACGACCCGGTGGATCGGCTCGCTCCACGAAGCGGGCTCTCGGATGCCGAGGCGCCGACCCGCGCGAGGTCGGCGCCGGGATCAGGCTCGCCGGGCCGGCGGCTCGGCGGCGATGGCGGCGGCGTCCGCCTCGCTGAGCGAGGGGCGCACCACCGGCGGATGGCGGGGGTCGTAGTCTCCGGGCATGGCGTCCCGCAGGGTCCGGGAGCGGGTCACGAGGAAGTCGATCAGGTGGTTGCGCAGGGCGTAGTAGCCGGGCGCATGGTGAAGTTGCGTGCGGTCGCGGTTCTTGGGCAGCGGGTTCTCGACGATCTCGGCGACCTTCGCCTCCGGCCCGTTCGTCATCAGCACGATCCGGTCGGCGAGATAGATCGCCTCGTCGACGTCGTGGGTGATCATGAAGACCGTCTGTCCGGTCTCGACGCAGATCCGGCGCACCTCGTCCTGCAGCGTGCCGCGGGTCAGCGCGTCGAGCGCCGAGAAGGGCTCGTCCATGAGCAGGATCTTCGGCTCGATCGCCAGCGCCCGGGCGATGCCGACGCGCTGCTTCATGCCGCCCGACAACTCCGAAGGACGCTTATGCTCGGAGCCGGCCAGTCCCACCGTGGCGATCGCCTTGCGGGCGCGCGCCTCGATCTCGGCGCGTTTCGCCTTCCGCCAGCGCGAGGACACCGCGTAGGCGACGTTGCCGAGCACGCTGCGCCAGGGCAGCAGGGCGTGGCCCTGAAAGATGACGGCGCGGTCGAGGCTCGTGCCGGTGATGCCCTGCCCGTCGACGATGACGACGCCCTCGCTCGGCGCATCGAGCCCGGCGAGGATGTTGAGCACCGTGGTCTTGCCGCAGCCGGAATGGCCGATCATGCACACGAACTCGCCGCGGCGCATCGGTAGCCACAGGTTCTCGAAGATCGTCGTGGCCTTGCCGCCCGGCGCCGGGTAGCGCCGGGCGATCCCCTCGATGGAGATGAATTTTTCAGACGTCGACATGCGGCTGGTCCCGGCATCAGCCGTTTCGGAAGCGGAGCGGCGGGCGCGCCGCGCGAACGGAAGGAGCGTGCTCATGGTTCGCTTCACTCCGGGAAGGTGACGAGGCGCTGCGCACGCGCCAGGAGCTGGTCGAGGACCATGCCGACGAGGCCGATCACCAGGATCGAGGTGATCACGTTGGTGATCGAGAGGTTGTTCCACTCGTTCCAGACGAAGTAGCCGATGCCGGTGCCCCCCACGAGCATCTCGGCCGCCACGATGACGAGCCACGCGATGCCGATCGAGATGCGCATGCCGGTGAGGATCGTCGGGGCGGCTGCCGGCAGGATCACCGTGAAGGCGCGCCGGATCGGGCTCACCTCAAGGGTTCTGGCGACGTTGAGCCATTCCTTGCGCGTGCCCGCGACGCCGAAGACCGTGTTGATCAGCATCGGCCAGATCGAGCAGATGAAGATCACGAAGATCGCAGACAGGCTCGAATCCTTGATCGTGTAGAGGGCGAGCGGCATCCAGGCGAGGGGTGAGACGGGTTTCAGGATCTGGATGTACGGGTCGAGCGCCCGGCTCATCAGCGGCGACATGCCGATGAGGAAGCCGACCGGGATCGCCACCAGCACCGCGAGGCCGTAGCCGAGCGCCACGCGGCCGATCGAGTAGGCGAGCTGGATCCCGATGCCCTTGTCATTGGGCCCGCGGTCGTAGAACGGATCCTTCAGGTGCTTCCAGATCGTCGCCCCGACATCCAGCGGGCCGGGCATGGCCGATTTGCCCGTGGTGGCCGCCTGCCCCATCAGGGCGGCGTATTCCGGGTCCATGGCCTCGGTGCGGGCGGTGCCGCTGACCGCGATCTGCCAGCTGAGCAGGATCAGCGCGAGAAGCGCGAGGGAGAGGATGCCGGCGCGCAGCGAGAGCGTGCGTTGCATGGCGTTAGCTCGCACGCTTGATCTTGAAGGAGTCGAGGTATTCCTCGGGCTTGGCCGGATCGAAGGTCTTGCCCATCACCACGAAGGTCTTGGTGGTGGCCTGCGGCGGGGTCAATCCGTCCTGCTGCATCAGCTTGGCGGCGTCGGTGGCGCGGTAGACCTGTTTTGCGACCGCCGCGTAGTCGACATCGCCCTTGATCTGGCCCCAGCGCTTCATCTGGGTCAGCGTCCAGATCGCGAAGCTCTCGTAGGGGAAGGGGTCGAAGGCGACCCTCTTGGGGTCTTTCTTCACACTGCCGAGCCCGTCGGCATAGGTGCCGGTGAGGACCTGCTCCACCACGGTGAGCGGCTGGTTGAGGTAGTTGGCGGGCGCGATGGCGGCGGCGATCTCCTTACGGTTCTCCGCCTTCGAGGCGTAGGCGGTCGCCTGGAGGATGGCGCGCAGCATCGCGGCCGTCGCGTTCGGCATTTCGCGGATCGTGTCCTGCGCCACCGAGAAGGAGCAGCAGGGATGCCCGTCCCAGATCTCCTTCGACAGAATGTGGATGAAGCCGACGCCGTCGTAGACCGCGCGCTGGACGACGTTGTCGGGCGCCAGGAAGCCGTCGATGTTGTCGGCGCGCAGATTCGCGACCATCTCGGGCGGCGGCACCGAGCGCAGTTGCACGTCGGTGTCGGGATCGATGCCGTGCTCGGCGAGGTAGTAGCGCAACAAGTAGTTGTGGTTCGAGTAATCGAACGGGATCGCGAGCTTGAAGCCTTTCCAATTCTTCGGGTCGCGATTGTCCTTGTGCTTATTCGCGAGGCAAATTGCCTGTCCGTTGACGTTCTCGATCGCCGGCACGGCAAACGGAACGGGGTTCGATCCGAGCCCCATCGTGATGGCGAGCGGCATCGGTGCCAGCATGTGGGCGGCGTCGTATTCCTTGTTCAGGGTCTTGTCGCGCACGACCGCCCAGCCAGCGGTCTTCACGACATCGACGTTGAGGCCCTGCTTCTCATAGAAGCCCATGGGCTTGGCCATGATGATCGGCGTGGCGCAGGTGATCGGGATGAAGCCGATCTTGAGGTCGCTCTTCTCCGGCTTGCCCGCTTGGGCAAAGGCCTCGGCCACGAATTTCGTCGGCAGGAACTGACTGACGGCCGCCGCCGCCGTCGCGAGGCCGACGCTGCGCAGGAAGGCACGGCGCTCCGCGTGATGCGGAAACAGGGCCCGCATCATCGTCGTCTCGACCGCCCGCTCGATCGCAGCGTCCCCGCTCGGCAGGGCCGCCTCGTGCGCGGCCTGGGACGCGTGCGAGCCGCAGGAGCAGCCGCCGCGCGCGAAGCGGCGTTTGGCATCGAAGGGATTGTCGAACGGGGCCATCATGGTCTCCGGCAGGGCAGGCAACGAATCCTCAGCAACAGTCGCGCCAATCGCTGGAATTTTTTATTTCTGCTTTCGGATCAGAGACTTGACGTCCGTAGGGACGGCTCGGCCGGATCTCGTGCCTTCGACAATGTCGATCTTTTGTCGACATTGTCGGCAGTCTCAGGCCGCGAGCCAGGCCGTGATGTCGCCGCCCTGCCGCTGCTCCATCGCGAGCCGGTGCTCGCTCTCTTCGACGACGTGCCAGGGGCGCTCGGCGACGGGGATGCCGTGCAGGGCGATCGGGGCCGAGCGGGTCTTCAAGCGGATGACCGGGGCGGCGTGCGCGTAGCCCGGATGGGCCCGGCCGAGGATCGCGTGAGCGATGACTGCGGCTTGGCGGGCGATGGGCTCGATGAAGCGGCAGGGCCGCCCCGCGATGCTGATGCAGTCGCCCAATGCGAAGATGTCAGGCCCGCTCGTGCGCAGGGTCGCCGGATCGACGACGATGCCGCGGTCGAAGGCGAGGCCCGCTCCCCGCACGAGGCGCGAGGGCGTAGCGAGGCCGGTCGCGGCGATCACGGTCGCGGCGACCAGGCTCGTCCCGTCCGGGAGAGCGAGGGCGACGGTGCCGTCCGGCCGGCGGCTCAGGCCGCTCACGAGGCTCTCGCCCCGGTAGCGGACACCCACGCCTTCGAGGCCCGCCAGCAGGCGCCGTCCGGCCTGCTCCGGCAGGAGTTCGGGCAGCGGCAGCGCCTTGGCCCCGAGAAGCGTGACGGCATGGCCGGCGCGGGCCAGATCCTCGGCCAGCTCGCAGCCGACCATGCCGGCCCCGATCACCGCGACCGCGCGGGGGCCGCGGGCGAGCTCGCCATGGAGCGAAGACCACGCGGCAAGGTCGTTGATCCGCCAGCACAGGGTGGGGTCGAGGCCGTCCGGCAGCGCTGGCCGCGCCCCGTGGGCGAGGACGAGATGGGTGTAGGGAAGCGTGCCGCGCGTCGTGCGTAAGGCGTGTCGCTCCGGCGAGAGGCCGACCGCGACCGTGTCGGCCATCAGGCGCAGGGACAGGCGTGCCGCCGCCGCGGCGCCCGTCTCGCGGCGGAGCGCGTCGGGTGTCAGGCCGCGCCCGAGGGCGACCGAGAGTTCCGGCTTGTGGTAGAGGCTGCCGTCGCAAGCGCTCACCAGGGTGATCGGCACCCCCGCATCCTCGGCCCGGATCGCCTCGGCGACGCTCCATCCGCCGATTCCGCCGCCGACGATCACCATGCCGGGCCGGCGCTGCGGCACCGGCGAGGCCGGCACCGGCGCGACAGGCGCGCGCCGCTGGTAGGGCTCGAAATCCGACTTGGTGACGCCGCAGATCGGGCAGGCCCAGTCATCGGGAATGTCCGCAAAGCGGGTGCCGGGCGGCAGGCCGCTATCGGGGTCGCCCTCGCCCTCGTCGTAGATCAGGCCGCAGGCCCGGCAGAGGAAAAGCTGCCAGGGGCCGAGGCCGTCGGCGGGCTCAGGGCGGCTCATGCCCGGCCCCCTTCGGTCGCGGCGGGCTGCGTCTCCCGCGACAGCCGGGCCATCTCCCAGCGCAGATGCTTGATCGCGGGGGTGACGATGGCGACGAAATGCGCCTCGCGGATGCGGCGCTGAGGAGCCGCCGACATCAGGTAGCCCCGCGCGCCCTGATGCAGCAGCGCCGATTGCGAGGCGCGCAAGGCCAGTTCGGAGACCTGGGCACGGGCGTCGAGAACATCGATCAGGTAGTCGGCGGCACCGTCATAGGGCGTCTCGGCGAGCCGCATCACACGGGCGCGCAACTCGGCGAGTTCGGCCGCGATGGCGTCGGGTCGATCGTCGAGGAACTGATTGACGTGGCCCAGCGTCTCCTCGACCGCCAGCATGGCGTCGAGGCTCCCCTCGGCGATGCCGAGGCCCATGCCGCATTGAAGCAGGATGAAGGCGCCGCGGATGCGCCCGATGAAGGGGCGCGCCGGATCGGCGATGAGGTCGTCATGCCCGACGAAGAGATCGTCGAGCCGCACACCCCAGGTGCTGGTGCCCTCCATGCCGGAGAAGTGCGGGCAGGGCCGCAACTCGGTACGGTCGCAAGCCAGCACGAACATGATCTCGTGGCTGATCGTGTCGTTGGCGCCGACGACGCCCGCGATGGCGCCGCAATACTGGCCCGGGCCGATATGGCTGACCCAGGGCAGCATGCCGCTGACCCGGTAGCCGCCGGGGACGCGACGGGCGCGCAGCAGGATCGGCTCGATCCCGGCGAAGGC
This sequence comes from Methylorubrum sp. Q1, assembly GCF_004683995.1. NCBI lineage: Bacteria > Pseudomonadati > Pseudomonadota > Alphaproteobacteria > Hyphomicrobiales > Methylobacteriaceae > Methylorubrum > Methylorubrum sp. Q1. The sequence continues at coordinate 7,086 of NZ_SRHQ01000033.1, forward strand.
CTTCATCGGGTTGGAGAGCGCCGTGCCTCCGAAGCGGCGGCCCGCCGCGTGATCGTCGAGCACCGCGCCGGTCAGGGCCGGGTTGCCCGACTGCTCCAGGTAGAGGCCGCACACGTCGTGGCACCACATCAGGAAGCCGGTGGCGCCGCAGGCCCGGCTCGCCGCCTGCATGGCAGCCACCGCGAGCCCGAAGCGCCCCCCGTGCCGGTCGAGATGCACGGCGAGCGCGCCCGCGCCACCGAGCCGACCCAGGATCTCGAGCGGGTAGGCGCCGCGGTCGATCTCCGCCGCGGCGGCGCTCAAGGGACCATCGGCGATGGCCTTCGTTTCGGCGATGACGGCCTCGTCGGTCCAATCGGGGCGGTTCGGCGTGGCAGGCGGCACCGGCCCGACGGAATCATCCGCTGGCCGCAAAGCGAGGGCGCTCGGCATCGTGCAGTCTCCTCAAGGATCGGGGAAGGCGGCGGGGCCGCATGGCCCCGCCTGGGCGCGTCAGCTAGCCAAGCCGATCTTGAAGGCGATCGGGTTTCGCATGGAGTTGGCCACCGGCGAGTAGACATTCGCGTGGCGCACGATCGCGTCGAGTTCCTCGCGGCTCGCATCGCCCTCGATGGTCACGGCCACGCGGATCTCCTGGAAACCCATGTCCTCCGGCAGCTTCTCGGCGCCGCCCGCGCCCCAGGCGGCGGGGTTGCCGATGTCGCCCTCGAGATGCAGTTCGAGGCGCGACAGGCGCACCTGTTTCCAGGTCGCGACGGCGGTGATGCCGACCGCAAGGCAGCCGCCGAGGGCTGAGAGCACGATCTCACCCGGCGCCGGCGCCGTGTTCTCGCCGAACAGGTGCAGGGGCTCGTCCACCACGACAGGCTGGTGGTCGCCGACATAGCTGAGGGTGCGGTACTGCCCGTCGACGACGGTGTGCACCTTGTTGGTGCCACGCGAGCCGGGATTACAGCGGCCCTTCTCGGCGAACTGCATCAGGCCGTCCCGGTCGATCGGACGCAAGTAGGTGGTGACGGTGGTGGGGGCGGCGTTCGCGCTCATCGGCAACTCCTGTGCGTGCCCTGTCCCCGTCTTCATCGGGGCCGGCTCGGAGGGGCTTGCGCAAAGCGGGTGCCAAATCGGCGGCGAATGCGACGATTTCATATTGATGATATATTTCAGGTGTTTAGCTAGGATCTGCGAAGGGCGACCCCGGATGAAACGTTGATGAATGTCGACACTTTGTCGACATTGTCGGGTTTGGCAGAGCCGGGTCAGGGCGCCGGCTGGAGCTTGCGCCAGCGATAGGAGAATGGGCGTTCGGTGAGCCCGAGCCGCTGGGCCGCCCGCGTTTTGTTGCCGCCGGCCTGGGCCAGAGCCATGCGCAACTGTTCGTGGCCGTGCGAGTCGGCCGGCAGGTAGGGGCGCACGGTGCCGATCGCGCGCAACGCCGCTTCCCGTTCGGGTGAGAAGAACGGAGCCGAGGCAGGTGCGAGCAGCGGGGGCGCCGTGACGACGGCGCCTTCGAGCATCGGCCGCACGTCCTCGACGTCCAAGACACCTTCGCTCGCCAGCAGTACGAGCCGCTCGATGAAGTTGGCGAGCTGGCGGATGTTGCCCGGCCAGGGCTGGCGGGCGAGATGCGTGACCGCGCCTTGGGTCAGGTTGACGTTGCGCTGGTTGATCTGATTCGCCTGGGTGAGGAAGTGCAGCACCAGATCGGGGATATCGCTGCGCCGTTCCGCCAGCGGAGGCAGGGTGATCGGCACGACGTTGAGGCGGTAGAACAAGTCCTCTCGGAAGCGGCCGTGGGCGACCTCGGTGGCGAGGTCCCGGTTCGTCGCGGCGACGAGGCGCATGTCGACCCGGATCTCGCGCTTGCCGCCGAGGCGCACGACCGTCCCCTCCTGCAGGGTGCGCAGCAGCTTGGTCTGGAGGACCGCCGGCATCTCGCCGATCTCGTCGAGGAAGATTGTGCCGCCGCTCGCCTGCTCGAACCAGCCGGCCCGCGCATCGACGGCCCCGGTGAAGGCGCCGCGCTCGTGCCCGAACAGCTCGGATTCGAACAGGCTGTCGGGAATCGCGGCGCAATTGACCTTGATGAAGGGCCGGTCTCGCCGCGGACTCGCGAGGTGGAGCGCCCGAGCGAAGAGTTCCTTGCCGGTTCCGGACTCGCCGAGCAGCAGCACGCTCGCGGTCGCGCTCGCGACCTTTTCCACCTGCGCGAGGGCGCGCAGCAGCGTGGGCGAGGTTCCGATGATGCCGTAGCGGGCGCGCTTGATGCGCAGCTCGCGCGCCAGCATGTCGTTGTGCTCCTCGAGCGCCCGCGTCTTTTGCTCCACCCGCTCGTTCAGGGTCAGCAACTGGCTGACCATCGTGGCGATGATGCGCAGGATGGTGAGATCGTCCGAGAGCGCGCGCTCCCGGTGACGGATGCGGTGGCAGGCAATGGCTCCGACGGTCCTGTGATCGACCCGGATCGGCAGCGCCAGGAACGACACGGCGCCGCGGGGAAGCTGCGCCCGCGCCACCGCCCGCCCAAGGAAGGTGGGGTCCTTGTCGATGTCCTGCACGATGATGAGGTGACCGTCCTGGATGACGCGTCCGGTGATGCCCTCGCCCGGTGCGTAGCGGCCCCGAGCGACCTCTTCGCGGGTCAGCCCGTAGGAGTAGGCAATGCGGTGCCCATCGCCGTCGGGGTCTTTCAGGACGATCCGTCCCCGGTTCAGTCCGACGATCTCGGACAGGAGATGCAGCATCTCCCGCGCGACCTGATCGAGGCGCAGGCCCTTGCCGATCAGGTTCATGACCTCCTGGACGAGGAACATCTCCTGCGTACGCCAGTGTGTGCTCGACGCGCCCTTAAGGAGGCTTCCATCCATTCCGCGGCGCACCCCAGATTCCTGATTGGCACCTCCGCAACCTGCAAGCTTCGTGCAAATGTCGGCCCACATCAGAACCGGTTGGTCCGAGGAGAAGCGCCGATCAGGCATAAACAGCCGAAATTGCATGCCCGAAATTGCAGGCCTATGAGCCCGTCTCGACGGGGCGCAGATCGGCTCGAAAAACATCAATTCGGCTCACCCAAAATCGGGATGAATCCGGAGCAGGCCGGATACGGCTCTAGGTCATTGTTTCGACGCGCATTCTTTCGACGAGCCGGTAACCACTTCGTCGGCATGCGCTCTAAGATTGCAAAAAGGGACGAGGGATTTCGTTCATCTGCGGATCGATGCCAAAGCGAGAGCGATAATCCTGCGGCGTGCTCGCGAGCAGACGCAGGAAGCTTCGGCGCATCGTCTCCTCGGACGCAAAGCCGCAATGCTGCGCGATCCGCTTGACCGGTCGATGGGTCTCCGCCAGCATCTGGCGGGCGGCCTCGACCCTCAGCCGTTCGACGGCTCTGGCCGGCGTAAGCCCGGTCTCCTTGAGGTAATGCCGGCTGAAGCTGCGCTCACTCATCCCCGCCTCCGCAGCCAGGGCCGGGAGCGACAGGTCCGCACCGAGATTCGCCCGCATCCAGCGATGCAGTGCGTCGAAGTGGTCCCCTTCCGTCTGCAGCGACAAGGCTGCGCTGAATTGCGCCTGACCGCCTGGACGCTTGAGGAAGACGACGAGGTAGCGTGCCACGGCGAGTGCCGTCTCGCGGCCGAGATCCGCCTCGACGAGTGCCAGCGCGAGGTCGATTCCGGCCGTCACGCCCGCGGAGGTCCAGACGGGGCCGTCGCGCACGAAGATCGGATCGGCCTCCACGCGCACGGCTGGGAAGCGCCGGGCGAAGGCGTCGCAGGACGACCAGTGGGTCACGGCCCGCCGGCCGTCGAGGAGGCCCGAAGCCGCCAGGATGAAGGCGCCGGTGCAGACAGAGGCGACCCGTCGCGCCTGCAGGGAGCGTCGACGCAGCCATTCGAGTAAGTCCGGATCGTCGGCTGCCGCATCGACGCCGGGCCCGCCGGCAACGATCAGGGTATCGACCGCTTCCGGCATCGGCGTCAGCGGCTCCGCCGCGAGCCCGAGGCCGGCTGAGGACGCGACGGCACCGCCGTTCTTGGCGACCACCCGGAGCCGATAGGGCGGCCCGTCTCCGTTGCGGGCGACATGCTCGTTGGCGGAGGCGAAGACCTGAAGCGGACCGGTGACGTCGAGAACCTGCACGCCCGGGAAGGCGAGCACCTCCACGGACCGCACCGGTTTTGGCGAGAAACGAGGGTTCTTTGGCATTCGCGCCAGAGCCTGCCCGAGTACCCTTCCGCTGTCCACCGGAGGTAACGATGATCCCGTCCGACACTCACCTGGAAATCGGCTCCCTCCTGTTCGAGGGCGTCGACCAGATCGATCTCACCGGCCCGTTCGAGGTGCTGTCGCGCATCCCGAACGCGACCTACCGCGTCTACGGCAAGACATCCGAGACGGTCCGGGACGTGCGCGGCCTGAGGCTGACGCCGGACGCGGCGATCGAGGACGCGCCGCAACTCGACGTGCTGCACGTCCCCGGCGGTTTCGGCCAGGAGGACCTGATGGAGGACGAGGCCGTCCTCGACTGGCTCCGCCGCCAGGCGGGCGGCGCGCGGAGCGTCTTCTCGGTCTGCACCGGCGCCCTGCTCTGCGGGGCCGCAGGTCTCCTGAAAGGCCGCCGCGCCACGACCCACTGGGCCTCGTTCGATCTGCTGCCCTACTTCGGCGCGATCCCCGTCGATCAGCGGGTGGTCGTCGACGGCACATGGGTGTTTGCGGCGGGCGTCACGGCGGGGATCGACGGCGCGCTGCGGCTGGCCGCGGAGCTGCGCGGCGAGGACGCTGCGAAGGCCATCCAGCTCTACATGGCCTACGCGCCCGAGCCGCCCTTCGACAGCGGCACGCCGGAGAGGGCGCCGCCGGCCATCCTCGAACAGGCCCGCGCCGCGGTGGCGGCGATCACGGAACGGCGCACGGCCACCGCCCGGCGCGCCGCCGCCCGGCTCGGCGTGCAGCCTTGAGCGGCCGACACCCGGACGCCCATGGACGGGGCGTCGCTCGACGCCCCGTCCATGGGTAATCCCCGGCCGAGGGCTCAGCGGCCGGCGTAGGCCGTCCGCGACGCACCGAACATGATCCTCCGGCGCATCTCCTGGAAGGTGCTGTCGGCCGCATCCTCCTTGGTCAGGAGCGAGACGGCGATCGCGACGAGGAAGGACAGCGGCATGCTGATGAGGGCCGGGTTCTTCATCGGGACGAACCACCAGGCCTGCGAGACCTCCGCGAGGCTCCGCCCCAGCACATCGACCTGGATCGTGGGGGAGAGGCTGATCAGCAGCAGCGAGGAGAACGTGCCGATCAGGATGCTGGCGACCGCCCCCGCCGTCGTGAACCGCTTCCACGTGATGGAGAGCAACAGGGCCGGAAAGTTGGCGGCCGCGGCGACGGCGAAGGCCAGCCCCGCCATGAAGGCGACGTTCTGGCCCTCGAAGACGATTCCGAGAAACACCGCCAGCACCGCGATGGCGACCGTCGCGATCCGGGCGACGGTGAGCTGCTCGCGCTCCGGGGCATGGCCGTTGCGGACGACGTTGACCCAGATGTCGTGGCAGACCGTGGCGACCCCGGAGAGCGTCAGGCCCGCGACGACCGCCAGCATGGTCGCGAAGGCGACCGCGCAGATGAAGCCGAAGAAGCCGTTGCCGCCGACCGTCAGCGCGAGCAGCGGTGCCGCCATGTTGCCGCCGCCGCCCGCCTTCGTGACGGCCTCGGGCCCGACGAGGACCATCGCCCCGAAGCCGATCACGAAGACGAGGAGGTGGAACGAGCCGATGATGCCGGTGGCGTAGAGGATCGACATCCGGGCCTCCTTCACGTCCGGCACCGTGAAGGCACGCATCAGGATGTGCGGCAGCGCCGCCGTGCCGAACATCAGCCCGACCCCCAGCGAGATCGCGTCCCATCCGCTTCCGGCGACCTTGGATCCCGGCTGGAGCACGCGCTCGCCGTACTTGTCGGCCGCCGCCGAGAACAGGCGCAGCGGGTTCATCTCGAAATGGGCGAGCACGAGGAGCGCCAGAACGAGGCCACCGAGGGAGAGGAGCACCGCCTTGATCACCTGAACCCAGGTGGTGGCCAGCATGCCGCCGAAGATCACGTAGATGAGCATGGCGGTGCCAACCACGATGACCGAGGCGGTGTAGGGCAGGCCGAAGAGGAGTTTGATCAGTGAGCCCGTCGCGACCATCTGGGCGATCAGGTAGAGCAGGATGACGGTCAGGGTGCCGATGGCGGCGGCCATCCGCACCGGGCGCTGCCGCAGGCGGTAGGCGACGACGTCGGCGAAGGTGAACTTGCCCAGGTTGCGCAGCGGCTCGACGATCAGGAACGAGATGATCGGCCAGCCGACCAGGAAGCCGATGGAGTAGATCAAGCCGTCGAAGCCATTCGACGTGATGATACCGGCGATGCCCAGCAGCGCGGCCGCGCTGAGGAAGTCGCCCGCGAGCGCCCAGCCGTTCTGCCAAGCCGTGATCTGGCCTCCGGCGGCGAAGAACTGCTCCGTGGTGCGCGTGCGCCGGGCGGCCCAATAGGTGATGCCGAGCGTCAGCGCCATGAAGATGAAGAAGAACGTGACAGCGAGGGGATTGTTGGCGGCCTGCATGGTTCGCTCCTCAGCTCATGATGCGGCGCACGGCCGGGTCGTAGAACCGGTTCGCCCAGACGACGTAGACCAGACAAAGGACAAATGAGCCGACGATCACCCCTGCGCCGAGCAGGATGCAGAGCGACAAGCCGGGCATCAGGATCGTGCCCATCGCAGTCTTGGCGAAGGCGAACATCGTCATGAACCCGAAATACATCGTGATCATCACGAGACTCAGCGCGATCGCCACGCGCGATCGCGTTCGCGATAGTCTTGTGATCGCCTCGGCCTCCTCGCGAGGGGCCACTCTATCGGGTGAAAGCATGCTGCACCTCCGTCCATTCGTGCGGGATCTGGCGAATACCTCCGGGAGGCCGAAGCCCCCGGAGCCGGCGCGGCGTCACCTTCGAGGCTCGGCCGCGCCCGAACCGTCTCAGTGGCCTGCGCGGCGAAGCGGCTGGACCGGCGCCGGCTCGCCGAAGCCGGGCTGTGCGCGAGCGCCATCCGGATCGAGGGCCTCGATCCCATCGACGCCTTCGGCGGCAACTCCCGACGGCCGGACGGCCGCGTCGAAACTGATCGGCTCGCGCGGCGTGCGGTCGACATGGAGGCGGAAGATGTCGAAGCGGTTGTAGTAGCCGACGACGTCGTGGAACTGCTTGGGCTCGACGCAGGCCTCGATGTCGATGTCGGCGTAGACGATCGTCTCGTCCCCCTGGTGCGGCTCCACGACATGGGAGCCGGTGGGGTCGAGGACCATGGATACGCCCGCCGGGGTCCGCTCGACGAGCTCGGCGAGGGCGGTGTCCCCGTCGCAGAGGGTGGCCCTGGCAGCCGCGTCGAGGACGGCGGAGCAGACGATGTTGAACACCTTGGCCTCGAAGGCATGCGCCCCGGCACGGATCTCGATGGCCCGTTTCAGGTCGTAGGCGGCGCTTTCTCCCGGCGGGCGGGTCGGCCAGGCCGGCGGGTAGGTCGAGATGTGGACCTGCTCGCCCTGCGCCATCAGCGTGTACCGGGCCAGCGGATTGGTGTTCTCACCGCAGATCAGCATGCCGACGCGGCCGATCTCGGTGGGCGTCACGCGCAGGCCCCGGGCGTCGCCGTTCGCCCAGATGAGCTTCTCGTAGAAGGTCGGCACGAGCTTGCGATGGTGGTTGAGGATCGCCCCGTCGCGGCCGATCAGCACGTTCGCGTTCCACAAGCAGCCGAGGCTGGCCTCGGTGCTCTCGCTGAACCCGAGCGAGACGAGCACGCCGTGGCGCCGGGCGGCGGCGCGGACCGCGCCGATCTCCGGGCCGTCCAGGCGCACGGACTGGGCCGCGAGGCGCTTGAACAGATCGTGGTTGTGGATCGGCGCCCGCAGGGCCGCCCAGAGGGGGAAGCCCGGCATGTACCCCTCGGGAAAAACCACGAGATCGGCGCCCGCGCGGGCGGCCTCGCCGATCAGCGCAACGGCCTTCTCGGCGGAGGCGATGCTGTCGAGGAAGACCGAGGCGACGTGGCAGGCGGCCGCCTTGAACTTCGGGTATTGGAGGGACATCGACACGGCTCCTGGAACGGGATGCCGCATTTGCAACAGAGGCCGTCCCCGTCGCGAAGGTGGAAAATCCGCAACGCCCGCTGCATTCTTGCCGTGACCTGCCTAAAATCGGTTCAAGTACTTTGCCTCCGTTGCGAACAGGTCGGCCAGGAAGCGGGTCACGGCGCGGATCCGGCCGGCATGCTCGATGTCTTCGTGAACACCGAGATAGAGTTCGCGCTGCACCACGACATCGTCCGCCAGGACGGGGATGAGCGCCGGGTTGGTCTTTGCTGAAAAAAGCGGCAGCAGGCCGAGCCCCGCCCCTGCGGCGACGGCTGTCTGCTGGGCGGCCATGCTGGTGGAGCGGAAGGCCACGTTCGTCGGCTTCAGGACTTCGAGCAGCCAATGCACCGGCTCGATCGCCACGAGATCATCGACGTAGTCCACGAAAGCGTGGTCCTGAAGGTCGGCGCGCGTCTTCGGGCGGCCGTGCGTGGCCAAGTAGCGTTCTGATCCGAACAGGGCCAAGCGGAACTCGCCGACCCGTCGCACCTTGAGGCGCGGGCCCTGGGGCGGCACGAAGGACACCGAGATGTCGGCCTCGCGTTTGGTCAAGTTGATGAGGTGCCGCTCCGTGACGAGTTCGACCACGATGCCGGGCATGGCGGCGGCGAACTCGGCGAACTTGGCCGACAGGTAGAACGCGGCGATGCCTTCCATGCTGGCGACGCGCACGCGTCCCGCGGGCTCGGCTCCATCCGAAAGACCGAGTTCTTCCGGCACGGACAGCATCTTCTGTTCGATCGTCTCCGCGATCACGAAGAGCTTGTGGCCGGCCTCAGTCAGCAGGAAGCCGTCGGAGCAGCGCTGGAAGAGTTTTGTGTCGAGCCCCCGCTCCAACTCCGCAATGCGACGGCTGACCGTCGTGTTATCGACCCTGAGCCGACGCGCGGCCGGCATCAGCCGGCCATGCCGGGCAAGCTCCAGGAAGAAGGTGAGGTCGTTCCAATCGAACATGCGGTGATCTGACGTGAGACACGGTCCGGGCCAAGGTTCTCCGCCAAGTTTCTCTATCGCGGTAAGAGAAGCAACTGGTTGAAACCTGGCCCGGCGTCGAAGAGCTGCGAGACCGACTTCCGCCGAGCCAGAGAGCGCTCCGGGGAAGCCTGTCAGCGAGAACGCGGCCGCGCATCGCCACGTCACGGTCCCGGCCCGCTGCAGGACGAGGTTGACCGCCGCGCTGACCGTGACCGCCAGGGCGCGGGTGCGGATAGCGACGTGAGGCGAGTTCACGCCGACCACGCATGTCAGCAGCGGGACTGCGAGGATCGAGCCGCCCCGCCGCCCCCGCCAGAGGCGGTGGCGAGACCGGGTGTGAGCAAGCCGGGGTTCACGCGTCAGCCCCTTGAACGGCCGTCGGCTTCGAGGCCGCCGAGGGCACGAGGCGGAACAGCAGCATCCCGACGACCATGGCGACGACGAAGGTCGCGGCTTGCGCAGGCGCGACCGTCAGGAGGGTTAGCGCCGGCCCGGGGCACAGGCCCACCAAGCCCCAGCCGATGCCGAAGACCGCGGCACCGGCGATCAGGCGCGGGTCGAGGTCGCGCTGGGTCGGGATCTCCAACCGGGGCGCGAGCAGCGGCCGGCCGCGCTGCCGTGCGACGAGGGTGCCGGCGGCCGAGACCGCGACGGCGCCCGCCATGACAAGAGCAAGGCTCGGATCCCAGCGTCCCGCCACGTCGAGGAAGGCGAGGACCTTGGCCGGATCAGCCATGCCGGAGACGAGCAGGCCGAGCCCGAACAGCAGGCCGACGGCGAAGGCAGAAACGGTTTTGGCCATAACGGTTTTGGCCATGGCTCAGGCTCCGAGCAGGTGGCGCGTGACGAAGACGGTCAGGATGGCCACAGCCATGAAGGTGCCGGTGGCAGCGAGGGAGCGGGGTGAGCCGCGACCGATGCCGCAGACGCCGTGACCGCTGGTACAGCCGGCCCCGAGGCGCGCGCCAAACCCGACCAGCAGACCCGCGACGACGAGGAGCGTGAACGAGGCGTCGACCGTCACCGACAGCAGGCTTCCTCCCAGGCCGGCATAGACCCGCGGCGCCAGGACCAAGCCGGCCAGGAAGGCGGCCCGCCACCAAGTCTCGCGCGAGGGAGGGGTGAGCAGCCCGCCGAGGATGCCGCTGATGCCGGCGATCCGTCCATTCAGAAGCAGGAACAGGGCAGCGGAGGCGCCGATCATGACGCCGCCGAGAGTGGCGCTGAGTGGCGTGAAACCTTCCATGGTGATCTCTCTCGGGCTGCGACAGCGGCAAACCCGCGGGCGCTATGGGCTCCGCACGCCGGCTCCGGAGTTGCTTGGACCGGCTGCCCTCTTGCCGGATCGCAGCGTGTTAGATGAATCTAAATTAGATATATCTAATTTACTGTCAAGAGGGAGACGCCTTGGCGATCCCTGAAACGGCAGAGCGGGTTTCGCCTCAAGCAGGCGCGCGGCAACCGGCGCATCGCTGCCGATCTCGAGGCGAAGTCGAGCATTGAGCCGATGAAGGCCGATGCCGCAGCGCTGGCGCCCGGCGGAACGGGGTCGGGAAGATCACACCTTGCTCCGGCCCGGCCGGTCGCGTTTGATCGAATGTCATGCCTGTTCCAGCACCCTTCCAGACGACCCGCCCCGGATCTACGCCCGCAAGGGGCGAAGCGTCTGCGGACGGTGGCCGGTGGCGGCAAGCGCTGCACCGTTGGCAGGCGACGCTTCCGCTCGTCGGGCTCTGCGCCGGGTTGGCCGCACAGGCGTTCGGCGCGCCGGACGTTGCCTTCTGGGCCTGGACCGTCCCGACCCTGGTCGTGCTCGCCAGTCTTGCCCGTGAGGTCGTCACGAGCCTCCTGAAGGGCGATGTCGGCCTCGACCTCGTCGCGCTCCTTTCGATGAGCGGAGCCATCGCTCTCGGACAGCCGCTTGCCGGCGTCGTCATCGCCCTGATGTACGCGGGCGGTCAGGCGCTCGAAGCCTTCGCGGCGGGACGCGCGGCCCGGGAGATGACCGCGCTGCTGTCACGGCAGCCACGCACCGCGCTCCGCGAGGACAGCGAAGGCGTGCACGAGGTGCCCATCGACGCGGTCGTCCCGGGCGACCGCGTGCTGGTCCGGGTCGGCGATGTCGTCCCCGTCGATGGGCGCGTCGTGGCGAGCCGCGCCGTGCTCGACCAAGCGAGCCTTACCGGCGAGGCGCTGCCCGTCATCCACGAAGCGGGAGGCGCGGTGCTCAGCGGCTCCGTCAACGTCGGGACACCCTTCTCGCTGGTGGCCGAGCGCCGGGCAGCGGAGAGCACCTATGCGGGTATCGTCCGCCTGGTCGAGGCCGCACGCGAACGGAAGGCGCCGATGGTGCGCTTGGCCGACCGCTATGGCCTTGCCTTTCTCGCCGTCACCCTTGCTCTCGCCGGGGGCGCCTGGGCGGTCACCCAAGATCCGCTGCGAGGCCTCGCCGTCCTCGTGGTCGCGACGCCGTGTCCGCTCATCCTCGCGGTTCCGGTCGCCCTTGTCTCCGGCCTGTCGCGGGCGGCGGCGAGCGGGGTGCTGATCAAGGGCGGGGGCGCCCTGGAGACGCTGGCCAAGGTCAGCGTCCTCGTGGTCGACAAGACCGGCACGCTGACGCATGGCACGGCCCATTTATCGGCCACCGAGGCCTTCCCGCCGTTCGATGAGGCAGAGGTGCTTCGGCTCGCCGCCTCCCTCGATCAAGTCTCCGCGCATCCGACGGCGCGGGCCCTCGTCGATGAGGCCCTGGAGCGGGGGCTCGACCTTGCGCAGCCGGAACGAGTGCAGGAGATGCCGGGGGAAGGGGTGACAGGTTCGGTCGAGGGCGCCTCGGTCTCGATCGGAGGGCCGCGCCTGATGCGCAGGATAGGGCTGACCTTCCCGGCCGAAGAGCAGCCGGTCGCGGCGAGCGGCGCTGCGGCGGTGGTGCTCGTGGCCGTCGATGGGCGCCCGGCGGGCAGATTGCACTTGACGGACCCGCTGCGGGCGGACGGCGCCGCCGTGCTCGCGGCCCTGCGGGCCTGCGGCCTCCGGCGCATCGTGCTTGCGACGGGCGACCGGCGCTCGATCGCCGAGGCGCTCGTCGCGGGAGCGCCCATCGATGCCATCGCTGCCGACCTCGATCCGGCGGACAAGACCGCCGTGGTGGCGGCCGAGCGGGCGCGAGGTCCTGTGATGATGGTCGGGGACGGCGTGAACGACGCCCCCGCGCTGGCCGCGGCGGATCTCGGCGTGGCGCTCGGCGTACGGGGCGCGGCCGCGGCGGCCGAAGCCGCCGACGTGGTCCTGCTCGTCGATAGCCTCGCCCCGCTTCCGGGCGCGATCCGCATCGCCCGCCGGGCCAAGTTCATCGCCCTTCAGAGCGTCTGGGTCGGCCTCGGATTCTCGCTCGCCGGAATGGTTGCCGCAGCCTTCGGCTACCTGACGCCGCTTCAGGGCGCGCTGCTCCAGGAAGCCATCGACGTCGCGGTCATCCTCAACGCCATGCGGGTGCTGGCTCCAGGGCCGGCAGAAGCAGAGCCCGAGACGGCGGCGGCCTGACATCATTCGCGCCCAACCCGTACGGCTCCGCGCCTGTCCGGCACCCGAATGAGGCCGAGATAACGCAAAGGCTACAACATCGACATGCGGCCCGCGGGTGCGCCATGAGCCCGTCTGCGTCACCGGCGGCGCTGCGAGCGGAGGGGTGCGGTGCCCGGCACGCTCAGCCGATCTGCGGGCAGACGATGTCCGTCAAGGTCGCGAGCAGCCGGGCGACCCTGGGATCCTCCCGTCGGGTAGGACAGGGTTTGGCTCTCGCGCCGAAACGCGACCAGCCGGTCCTCACGCAGCAGGCACAGGACGAGCCGGCGCTTCTCGTTGGCGTGGAGTCGTAACCGGTGCGCAACGTCCGCCGCCTTGTCTTGGCGGAGCGGCCGACCGCTCGGCGTATCGGCATCAGATCCCAGGCGACGGCGGGCCGCCGTCCTGTTCCCGGGTCGCGCGGCGAGAAGTAAGGAACTAGGCTTGCCAAACGGCGTTCTGTCGATAATTATCGAATTGAAACAATGACTTATCGAAAATAATGCTCTTGATCCGCTCTCCCGCGCAGCAAATCTTCTCCCGTATCCCGGCACGCTTGGTAGGCTCTCCCTACCCCTCCCGCGATGCGCGATTCGACAAGCTGTGCGCGAGCCGGTGGATCGGAAGCCGTGACGGGATTTCCGCTTCAAGGACACCATCATGCTGAGTGCGACGATGCTTCCCGGCGATCAGGTCGTGTTCGATCGGCTCGACCTCGCCGAAGCCCTCGGGATCTGGCGCCATGCGCGGGGCTGGGTGGTCGGCATCCACGGTCAGGCCGGCCGCGCCACGATCGATGTCCAGTTCGACGGCCACGAGACCCTGCAGAGCTACCTGCCGGACCTGTTCCGGCGCATCTCCTGAAGCGATCGGACCGTCCGAAGATGCACGGCCATGACGAGCGCCGCGATGCGGCCGGCTGGCGCGCGGCCCGCCCCCTTCCCGAGATGCCGGCGCTGGCGATCACGCTGCCGCTGCGCGCCACGAACCGCAGCACGGCGGAGACCGACGTATGGGCCGCGATGCGCGCCGAGGCCGAGGCCGCGCTGATCGAGGAGCCGCTCTATGCCGGCCTGATCCAGGCGACGGTCCTCGACCAGCGCAGCCTGTCGGAGGCTCTGGCCTATCGCCTCGCCCACCGACTCGGCGACGGCGACCTGTCGCGGCTCACCATGCGCGATCTCTGCTTCTCCGCATTCGAGGCCGACCCGCATGCAGGGCTGCACGCCGTGCGCGACCTCATCGCCATCCGTGAGCGCGACCCGACCTGCCGGCGCTATCTCGATCCGTTCCTGTTCTACAAGGGTTTTGCCGCGCTCGAAGGCTACCGGGTGGCGCACTGGCTCTGGCATCAGGGTCGGGCGACGCTCGCCCTGCACGTGCAGAGCCGTATCTCCGAGGTGTTCGGCTGCGACATTCACCCGGCGGCGCGGATCGGCTCGGGGGTTTTCATCGATCACGCCACCGGCGTCGTCATCGGCGAGACCACGGTCGTGGCCGACGACGTCTCGATCCTCCAGTCGGTGACGCTCGGCGGCAACGGCAAGGAGAGTGGCGACCGGCATCCGAAGATCGCCCGCGGCGTGCTGCTCAGCGTCGGCGCCAAAGTGCTCGGCAACATCCGGGTCGGGGAAGGCGCCAAGGTCGCCGCCGCCGCGGTGGTGCTGCACGAGGTGCCCGCCCACACCACCGTCGCGGGCGTACCGGCACGGGTGGTCTCGCGCCTGCGGAGCGACGAGGAGCCCGCCCAGACCATGGATCAGTCCTTCGGTTTCGGCGACGGAATCTGAGCCGGCGGCCAGAAAAATCTTTCCGCAACGGGTTGCTTCACGCCCTTCTCGTCAGAGAGCGATCTGGAGAGTATTATTCTCATTATTCGCGATTGCGCAAAATACATTGCTCAATAATACAGATTCGAAAGATTCGCATTCTGCGCTTGCCTAAAAAATTGGAAGATCATTCCGTTGACCGCTGGTTACTGCCGCGCCTAGTACATCAATCGCTCCAACTGAAGGTCTCGACAGACCCTGTTCGGGCAAGTCGTAATCAGTAGCGTGACGGTGATCGCAAGTTCAGTGCGGTGCCGGCGCGGCCTTTGTGCCTGCGCCATGTCGGCGGCTGCCTGTCACCAGAACCCGATGAGCTGCCGGCGCCGGTCCCCCCCGTCCGCGCCGGCCGAACGTCCGAAACACCGTAAGGAGACGACGAGCGATGAGTGGACCGGGCCTGAGCGTGAGTGCATCCGCTGCGCGTAATCTAGCGACCGCGACCGTCACGTCGGTCCAGAATGTCGCCAACACTCCCCGTTTCCTCCTGCGTCTCCTGCCCTTCGTCGACGTTGCCGGCGGCGTCTACCGGGTCAACCGCCGCGCTGTGGTGCTGGCCAAGCCCGGCCGCATCGATCTCAGTCTTGAGGACAAGGGCCGCACAATACGCCCCAGCTCGCTGCGGGCCGTGCCGCTGTTCAGCCGCCTGGGCGACGCCGAACTGGCCGCGCTCGCGGACAAGTTCACGCAGAGCCGGCACAAGGCCGGCGAGGTCATCGCCGAGGAGGGCTCGTCCGGCCGCAGCCTCGCTGTGGTTGCCGACGGCACGGTCGAGCTGACCCTGTCGGGCCCCTATAAGGGCCGGCTGCGCCAGGGGCTTGCCACGCGCGGCGACTATTTCGGCGACGACGCCCTCGTCGGTGAGGCCGGCCCGGCGCCGGCGGTGAAGGCGCTCTCGGCGGTGACGCTGCTCACCCTCGACCGCGCCGCGATCGAGGACGAGGCCGTCCGCTCGCGCATCGACCAGTACCAGGAGGAGCGTGACCGCCTGAAAGGCCACACCAACTCCTACGGCGAGCAGGGTATCGAACTCCTGGCGGTCCATGCCGGCGAGCCGCGCCTGCCGACCACCTTCGTCGATTACGAGATCGATCCGCGCGAGTATCACCTCTCGACGATCCAGACGATCCTCAACACCCACACCCGCGTCACCGATCTCTATTCCAACGAGATCGATCAGCTGCGCGAGCAGATCCGCCTCACGGTCGATGCCGTGAAGGAGCGCGAGGAGTGGGAACTGCTCAACAACTCGCAGTTCGGCCTGCTCGGCGAGGTCGCCGGCCGCCAGCGCATCCCGACCCGCTCAGGGCCGCCGACCCCGGACGATCTGGACGAGCTGCTGACCCTGGTGTGGAAGAAGCCCGCCTTCTTCGTGGCCCATCCGCGCGCCATCGCCGCCTTCGGCCGCGAGGCCACGCGCCGCGGGGTGCCACCCGTGGTCGTCCACCTCTTCGGCGCGCCCTTCATCACTTGGCGCGGCGTGCCGCTGGTGCCGAGCGACAAGCTGCCGATCGACACCGATCCGGCGACGGGTGCGCAGACCACCTCGATCCTGCTGCTGCGCGTCGGCGAGGGCGAGCAGGGCGTGGTCGGCCTGCAGAAGTCGGGCGTGACCGGCGAGATCGAGCCCGGCCTGTCTGTGCGTTACATGGGCACCAACGATCACTCCATCGCCTCGCACCTCGTGACCCGTTACTTCTCGGCCGCCGTGCTGGTCGAGGACGCGATCGCCCGTCTCGATAACGTGCTGCTGGGCAACTACCATGACTACGCCTAACGCACCCGCTCTCGGTCTTCCGACCGGCAGCGCGGGCGATCTGGCGCATGCCGATCTCGTCTCGCGCCTCGCCCGCGAGATCTATGGCCAGGGTCAGGCGGCCAGCGCGCCGTTCCAGCCCCACCTGCCGCAGACGCTCCAGGCCCCGCAGGGCCTGGAAACCCTCCCCACCGGTTCCGGGCAGCCCGCGCTGCCCGGCGCCGCCCTCGGCACGCCCTCCGTGCCGTCGGGCGCGCTGCCGCCGGGCTTTCAGCCCGACGTCTCGGCCCAGGCTGCCCGGACCTTCGGTGCGCCGCCGGTCGGCCTGCCGGGCCTGACCGGTCCGTCCCACGCCAACCCGGTCGGTGCGACGCCCGCGCCGGCGAGCGCAAACTTGTTCGATGTAGCGGCGATCCCCTCGGTGCATCCGTTCCCGAGCCCGGACCGGCTGCCCGAATTCTTCGTACCGAGCTTGCCCGACGTAGCCGCGGCGATCCCCGGCGGCCCCGACCTGCACCGGCAGATCGCGACCGACCATCCCCGCGCCAACGGCTTCGCCCACGCGCTGGCGCCGCACCTCGTGCCGCGCGATCCCGGCACGCCCGGCGGCGACGCCGCGCAGGAGCGTTTTTCGCGCACCGGCCAGCGCCCGCATCCGAGCGGATCCGCTCCCGACAACACGGGCGATTACTACTTCCTGAGCCCGGCCCCGCCGCCCGCGAGGGGCAAGAAGGCTGCCGCCCAGCTGCGGGTCGAGCCCTCGCGCCACGCGGGGCCCGCCCCGCGGGTGACCTCGCACGGGTCGGTCCCGGCCGGCGCGCCGTTCGATGTCGAGCACGTGCGAAAGGACTTCCCGGCGCTGCACCAGAGCGTGAACGGCCACCGCCTCGTCTGGCTCGACAACGCGGCCACCACCCACAAGCCGCAGAGCGTGATCGACGCCACAGCGGAGTTCTACAGTCGCCACAACTCGAACATCCACCGGGCCGCGCACACGCTGGCGGCGCGCTCCACGGATCTGTTCGAGGGCGGGCGCGAGAAGACGCGGCGCTTCCTCAACGCGCCGAGCAAGGACGACATCGTCTTCCTGCGCGGCACCACGGAAGCGATCAACCTCGTCGCCAACTCCTACGGCCGGGCGAATATCGGCGCAGGCGACGAGATCATCGTCTCGACCATCGAGCACCACGCCAACATCGTGCCCTGGCAATTGCTGGCGCAGGCGACCGGCGCGACGATCCGGGTGATACCGGTCAACGACCGGGGCGAGATCATCTTCGAGCAATACGCTGCTTTGCTCTCGGGCCGCACCAAGATCGTCTCGGTCACGCATGTCGCCAACGCGCTCGGCACGGTGAACCCGATCCGGGAAATCATCGCTCTGGCGCATGCCTACGGCGTGCCGGTGCTGGTCGATGCCGCGCAATCGACCCCGCACATCCCCATCGACGTGCAGGCGCTCGACGCCGATTTCCTGGTGTTCTCCGGCCATAAGGTGTTCGGGCCGACCGGCATCGGCGCCCTGTACGGGAAGCGGCACCTCCTGGAGGCGATGCCGCCGTGGCAGGGCGGCGGCCACATGATCGAGGACGTCACCTTCGCCAAGACCGTCTACAAGGGCGCGCCCGAAAAATTCGAGGCGGGCACGCCCGACATTGCCGGCGCCGTCGGCCTCGGTGCAGCGCTCGACTACCTCGAGAGCGTCGGCCTGCCGGCGATCGCGGCCTACGAGCACGACCTGCTCGACTACGCGCAGGAAGGCTTGGCTGAGGTGAAGGGCCTGCGCCTGATCGGTACCGCGCTCGACAAGGCGAGCGTCATGTCCTTCACGATCGATGGCCTCACCAACGATGCCGTCGCCCACCACCTCGATTCTCTCGGAATCGCGGTGCGCTCGGGCCATCACTGCGCCCTGCCGGCCCTGCGCCGCTTCGGCGTCGATCAGTCGGTGCGCGCCTCTTTGGCCTTCTACAACACGCGGGAGGACGTCGACCTCTTCCTACGCGGGCTGCACACCTTGCCGCGGCGCTGACCTGCGCGTCCAAATACACATTCGGGCGAAGCTGTCGAGCTGGCCTCGCCCGTTCACTCTTGTCGATCTGATGGATTGCGGGGCAGCAGAAGGCAACGACATCGGCCTGATCAAAGGCCTGCGATCGACGGCCGGCCTTTGATCAGGCCGAAGCTTCGATCTTGATCCAGATGCCGGCGGTCTGGGTCATTTTCAAACCGACGGATCGAGCGAGTGTATCCAGAGCTGCGAT
Organism: Methylorubrum sp. Q1; assembly: GCF_004683995.1. Classification (NCBI taxonomy): domain Bacteria; kingdom Pseudomonadati; phylum Pseudomonadota; class Alphaproteobacteria; order Hyphomicrobiales; family Methylobacteriaceae; genus Methylorubrum; species Methylorubrum sp. Q1. The sequence continues at coordinate 25,642 of NZ_SRHQ01000033.1, forward strand.
GGGTTCGAAGAGGTTGAACACGCCCGTTGCGCGCCGATCCGCCACCTCGGGGCTGAGCCGGATGAAACCGGCGAAGTATGGGCGAATCTGCTCGACGATGCTCGCGACGGATTCATCGTCGATCACGGTGAACCCGGTTGTCCAAGACGCTTCGGCCTCGGCATCGATCTTGCTGCGGGAAAAACCGGTCCCGTCGTGACTGACGCGTTCGCTCGTCAAGACGTTGAAGTAACGCCCTTCCCCTTGGATCGTGCCGCTGCCCTTGAGGCCCGTGACGGCCAGGCGCCCCTCATGCCGGTCGAGAACGAAGGTGCCTGCCGACGCATCGAGCCGGAATGAGCCCAGATCGACCACGAACGGGCGGGTGTCCTGCTCGGACACGTCCAGCATCATCCGGCCGATCACGAGTTCCACGCGCCGCTCCGCCGCAGAGAGCACGACGTTGATCGACGAGCGCGGCGCCAGCACGACCTTGCTGCCGTCATTGAGTTCGAAGCGCGCGTGCTCGGCCGTGCGGGTGTATCGATCGTTGAAGAGGTCCTGCAGCGGCACGAAGCGCTGCAGGGCGGTCGTGCCGACGCCCCCCGCCGCGACGAGGCCGACCAAACCGGCCAGGACCGATCTGCGGTCGCGCGTGGTCGCCCGCCCACGGATCTGGGAGACCGTGCCACGGGGAAGGCCGGAGCGGGCCAGGATGTCGAAGGGCTGAAGACCGCCCGACAGGCGATTCCAGGCTTCGGCGTTGCCGGGGCTGGAACCGCGCCACCGTTCGAAGTCCCGAAGCTGACTCTCCGACATCCGTCCGGCGCTCACGGCCACCATCCACTTGATGGCTTCACGGCCGCTCCCGTCGATCCGGGGATCGTCGATGTCGCTTTTCCGCCGGACGTTCGCGTTCGCCATCCCTCAGATTTCCGCCCTTGCCAGATAGACCGCGGAAAAGCCCTGAGTCATGTACTTGCTCACGGCGCTGAGCGAGACGTTGAGTTCCTGGGCGATCTCCTTGTTCGACATGCCATCGATCTGACTCATGAGGAATGCCGCGCGGGCTCTGGGCGACAGTTGGGAGAGCACGGCATCGATCTTCTGAAGCGCCTGGACGATGATGAGCCGCTCTTCTGGCGAGACGTCGACGGCCTCCGGGATGGTCAGGAGCGCATCCTCGTAGGCATTCTGAAGCTTCTTGCGGCGGCGGGCATCGAAGATGATCCGCTTGGCGATCGTGGTCATCATCGCGCGCGGTTCACGCACGCTTCCCACGTTCGGCAGAGTCATAAGCGACAGGAAGACATCCGACACGATATCTTCGGAGGCGTGGACCGTCCAAGGCTGTCGCGACAACCACGAGCCGAGCCAGGAGGAATGCTCCCGGAACATCGTCTCGACCAGCCTTGCATCCAGAACGCCAGCAACACGTGCCATCAATACCCCCGCGCTCGCAGCTGGAACTCCACCGTAGACGTGAAGGCAGCCCGTTGTTCTGTTTCGTCATCCGCCACACGCGCGATGCGGGGATGAGCGTCTCTTAGATTAGAAAAGGCCCTAGCCCGGATTTACACTTTTTGTTGTAGTCTAGCTTTCCAAAGTTGTCCGCGCGCGCGAAAGCTTGCTTTTCGACTTGGCGCTGGAACAGATGATTGTTCCAGCACCGTATCCCGACCCCGAGGTCGGGACTTGTTATCGAGCACCATGCACCCGCCATGCCAACATATGACAGAAATATAATCCAATCCACTCCACGCTCTCACGATCCCCACTTCATCCAGCACGTTATTTCCGTGCTCCGGACGGGATCGCGCTGGAGGTGCAACCGGACGGGCTGCGCCCCGATGTGGCGGTTTCCATCCGACGGGCTCGATCGAGGCCGTGATCCGCAGAGGGAGGCCGACCTCGACAGGTCGCTGCGCCCCGGCCGCGGCCATCGGGGCGAGGGGAGGTCGGCGCCCCGCGATCGGCGGATGCCCCCTGTGCGCCTCGCGACAGCGGCGCGATGTTCCGCGCGTGGGGAGAGACGGGCCGGTACGCGCGGTCTGGAACGCATTCCGACGAAGGGGTCACCGGTTCGCCGAAAAAAAAATTGCGCGTCACAACAAGGATCGAGAGGCGCCGGCCCGATGCAACGGGGCCGGATACGGCTCCAGAGCATCGTCCCGAAAGGCGGTTGCCGGCTTTCGGAAAAAAGATGATGCGAAAACAAGAGCCTCAAGCATCGTCCTGGATCTGGGATCCAGGACGATGCTTGAGCCCGAATGTTCGATCGCGACCGGATTTACCGCGTGTGCGGAGCGGCCGATACCGGGGTCAGCGTCCAGCCGCCGCCGGGCTCAAGGGTCAGCATCTGGGCATGATGCGCCAGGATGCCGGCGCGGTGTCCGACGCTCACGAAGCGCGCGCCCGTAGCCGCCAGGACGCCGTAGAGATGAGTCTCGGTCGCGCCGTCCACGGCGCTGGTGGCCTCGTCGAGGAGGACGAAGCGGGGCCGCGCGATCAGCACGCGGGCAAAGGCCAGCCGCTGTTGCTCGCCCAGTGACAGGATCTGCCCCCAGTCCTTGATCGTCGAGAGGCCGCCATGGATCGTCGCGAGGTCGGGCAAGCGCACGGCCTTCAGCGCGTCGAGCAGGACGGCATCGGGCACGTCGCCACCATGCGGATAGAGAAGCTGCGTTCGGAGATCCGCCAGCGTCACGTAGGGACGCTGCGGCAAAAACAGGCAATCTGCGGCATGCGGCATCACCACGCGGCCGCTTCCGCGGGTCCACAGGCCGGCCATGGCGCGCAGAAGCGAACTCTTGCCGACGCCGGTCCGGCCGACGATGACGAGGTTCTCCCCCGACAACATCGTCAGGCTCAGGTCGCGCACGAGGCGCTGTTCGCCGCCCGGCGTTTCGAGGCTGAGAGCGTCGAGGGCGACCGTGCCGGCGCAGCGTTCGATCGCAATCCGCCGGTCGGCCCCCGCGGCCTGCTCCGCCTCGATTGCGTCGAAGCGCTCGACGATCTGGGCGATGCGCACCGCGTGGGGGGCGACGCCGGACAGGGGCGCCAGGATGCCGAGCAGAGCCGCCGCCGTGGCGGCGACAGAGGCCGAGACCGCGATGCCCTGCGTCAGGGTCCCGAAATCGATCTCTCCGGCGAACAGCCGGGGCGCAAGCACGAGGTAGGGAATCGCCACCCAGGCCAACCCGAACATGAGGGGCGCCATGTCGGTCACCGTCCGCCGGAACAGCGTGACGATGAGATCGCGCCGCACGACAGCGTCCACCTGCCCGTGCAACCGTGTCCGCTCGGCCGGCTCGCCCTCGTAGAAGGCGATCGCCTCGGCGTTGGCGTGGACGTGGGCGAGGCCGTAGCGCAGGTTGCCGGCGGCCATCGCCGCCGCGTAGCGCAGGCGTACAAGCGGCACGTAGCCGAGATAGGTCGCGACGCATTGCGCGAGGCTGACCGCGATCACCACCCGCATCAGCCCGCCGTCGATCGAGCCGAGCACGGCGCTGCCCGCGGCGAGCGCGCCGAGCGAGCCCAGCACCCTCACGGGTAGGCCGAAGAACAGGGTGACGACGTTCGAGACGCTTTCCTGGATGCGTTGATCCGGATTGTCGATGCCGCCGCGCTGGGCGATGTCGTAGTAGACGCGGTCGGCGAGATAGCGTCCCGCGATCCACTCGGTCAGCCAGATCCGCCAGCCCTTGGTGATCCAGGCGGTCAGGATCATGGCCAGCCCGCCGACGAGGATCTCGCCCAGGAAGAGCGCCGCGTAGACGAGGAAATGCCAGCGAAACAGCGGCCCGTCGCGCTCCGTCAGCGCGTTGGTCATGTCCCTGAGGGCATAGGACGAGGCGAGGTTCAGATAGGTGACGAGGGCCGTCTGACCGAGGATCGCGGCCATGGCGATCCAATAGGGCCAGGCCGCGCGGCGGGTCCAGAACGGAATGAAGAAGCGCGCGATGCGCCGCAACAGCAGACCGTCGATGCCGAGATCCGCCTTCCGGGCGGAGGACGAAACCGAGGGGTCGTAGGCGGCAGCACCCTCTCCGACGAGCCCGCTCACAGTGCCTCCGCCGGCTCGGCCAAGCGCGCGGCCACGGGCGCCAGCGTCCAGCGCCCTCCGGGCTTGAGCGTCAGGATGTGGGTATGGTGCGCAATGATGCCGTGGCGGTGCCCGACGCTGACGTAGCCGACGCCGCTGCGGGCGAGCCGCGTGTAGAGATGCGTCTCCGTCGCCGCGTCGAGGGCGCTCGTCGCCTCGTCGAGAAACACGAAGTCAGGCCGGGCGATCAGGGCGCGGGCGAAGGCGATGCGCTGCTGCTCACCGCCGGAGAGGGTCTGGGACCAGTCCCGCACCGCCGAGAGGCCGCCATGGGTGGCGGCGAGGCCGGGCAGGCGCACCGCCTCCAGAACCTCGAGCAGCGCCGCGTCGGACCTCGCCACCCCGTGCGGATAGAGGAGTTGGCCGCGCAAATCCCCACCGGTGAAGTAGGGGCGCTGGGGCAGGAACAGGGTGTCGCGGGCTGGGGGCATGGCGATGCCCCCCTGTCCACGGGTCCAGAGGCCCGCCATGGCGCGCAGGAGCGAACTCTTGCCCACGCCCGTCTCCCCGACGATCACGAGGCTTTCCCCCCGCTCGACCGTCAGGCTCAAGGCCCGCACGAGCTGCCGCGCCCCGTCCGGGGTTTCGAGGGAGAGGTTCTCGACGGTCACGCGGCAACCGCCGCGGCGCATCGCGATCCGGGGAACGTCGGTCCGCTCGTCCGCCCGTGCCATCGCATCGAATCGCTCCTGGAGCGGCGCCAGTCGGGCGACCCGGACGGCGAGTTCGCCGAGCGAGGCGACGATCAGGGACAGCGTCTCGATCACGCCGCGCATCATCAGGGTGATCGCGGTGGCCTGGGCCAGCGTCCCGTAGCTCATCTCGCCCGCCGCGATGCGCTCGCCCAGAACGAGGTAGGGCAGCGTCATCCAGGCCAAGGCGAAGGCGGCGTGCACTGTGAGGTACAGCACGGCCTGAAACCGATCGAGGCGGAACGCCCGGTCGGCGGCCGCGCGGGTGCGGTCCATCACCGCCCGCTTCTCCACCGCCTCGCCGCCATAGAAGGCGATGGCCTCGGCGTGATCGCGAATATGGACGAGGTCGCGCCGCAGATCGCCCTCGGCGACCTGGAGCGCGAGCTGGCGCCGGACGATGGGGGGGACGGTAAGATAGGTCGCGGCGACCTGCACGAGCCCGAGCGCCGGAACCACGAGCAGGAAGCGCTCGTCGATGGCGAGGAAGACCGCGATGGCCCCGCCGAGCCGCGCCACGACGCCGACCGTCCATTGCAGCATCTGGATGGCGTGCTCGATGAAAGGCTTCACGCTCTCGGCAATACGCTGGTCGGGATTATCGAGGTCGCCGCGCAAACGGATGTCGTAATAGGCGCGCCGGGCCAGATACTGATCGATCACGTGCCGGCTCAGCCACCGGCACCACGCCGCCTCGACGAAGCCATCGACGATGAAACGCGCCTGCGGCACCAGCATCTTGGCGGCATAGACGATCAGATAGGCCGTCAGCGCCGTCTCGAACGCCGCCCCGTCACGGCCCAGCAGCGCATTCGTGGCGTCCTTCAGGAGGGCCGCCGAGCGCACGACGAGATAGGACAGCAGGACGCCCTGGCTCAGCAGCACTGCGAGGCCGATCCAGGCCAGCCAGGATTGCGGCCGGCGCCAGAACGGCACCGTCAGGCGGACGATCCGCCGGAAGAAGAGGGCGTTGATCGAGTGGTCTGCTGTCGTCTGACCGGCGGCCATCGCTGTTCGATTTTGGCGGAAATACATTTTTACTCGAATGAGTATCGAGCCTGGAAAAGGACCGTCCTGCCTTGGCCGACGCCTATAACTTGCGCCCCATAGCTCGGCGTATAGTAATATTTATCGAAAATATTGTCGATCTTAAGCTGCATGGACCAGCGATCGTAATCGTATCCAATCAATGCGTCGGCTGTGACGAAGCCAGGGGTCTTGTAGAGAACCGGTCGAACGTATTGATCAAGTGCGGATGGATCATCTGTCGTGCTATTCGAATTACCTCGCCCGCCGAAACCGAGCGTCAATCCTTGGAAAAGGCCGCCCTGAAACGTGTAGGTTGTCCACAAGCTCCCAGTAAACTGCGGTCTTCCCGACAGAGCGGGTAGAAATTCGTTTGTTGCATACTTGGCGATCACTTGTCCGAAAGATGCAATGAGATTCAATCCGGGATAAACTTCTCCTTGTACATCGACTTCGAAAGCTCGTGTCGAGAGACCGGAGATTGGGATGGCAAATCGACAATCATCCGGATCGCAAATAGAAGTATTATTCTCGAAAAGATCCGAGTAAGACGTCGTAACGGTCAGCTTTTTATCAAACAGGAAGAAACGACCTCCGACCTCCCACTGATCGGCTGAGCCGGGCGGCAGTGGTTGGCCGTTCCTTTGTGTCGTATAATTAGGCTTAAATCCCACATTCCGCGAGCCGTAGACCGTAAAGTATGGGGTGACGTCGAATGCGGCGCCGGCAAGCCAAGACAGGCCGCTTCCCAAGGTCGGCACCAATTGCCTGTTGTCTTCAGTTTTGACGACGATCGGATTTCTGAATCTTTGGCGGAAGCGATCGAAGCGAACCGATCCAAGTATGTGAAGTCGATTATCCAAAGTATCAATTTGATCGATATAATAGTACCCTACGCCGTACGAATTTCGTAAGTCAACACCGCTGTTCGGAAAAAAGCTGTAGTCTGGAGTGCTGATCAAACTGTAGTATGGTAACCCAGTAAAAGCATTCGTCTGTAAGCCTCCGTATCTGAGGGTGCCGACAGTCTGGCCAAGAGCCTGGTAGTCGATTCCGAATTTCGATGTTTGGCGAGCAAACCCCGCATCATGAACGAGCGTAATATCCGATCGATTTGTGATTTTTTCGAAATCGTACGGAAGATAACTCAGCGTAGTTCTATAAACATTGATTGGGTCGCCCGAAGATCGTCTTAGGGTGCTCGGCCAATTGAATGTGTTGATCTCATTTTTTGATTTGCTGTAGAAGAATCGATTGTTAAATGTCGTGTCGAAACCCAGAACGTCTCCGAAGCGAAGCGTCTGGTCAGAATACACATCTACAGTTTCATCGATGACGGCAAGTCGGGGGTTGAGATAAGGAACTCCACGCGGAAGCCTGAGGGGGCGCATCAAAGCTGAATTGTCAAAATCCTTGTTTATGATCAGGTTTGATGCTTCTACGAACGTATACTGCGCCGGCAGTCTCCGCTCCTTCCGATAGCGGACACCCGCCAAGATGGAAATGTCGCCATTGTCATACCGTGCCGAGGGTGAGATCAAATATTGATACCCATCGCGGTAGCCCGCATGATTTTCATCCGCATGATTTCCTGAGATATTGAAGCGATATGTCAGGCTTTCCGTGTCCGCGACGGGGCCACCAAAATCGAAGGCAAGCGTTCGATAATTGAATGAGCCATAGCGTATCGTCGCATCGCGAATTACCTGATTGGTTGGCTGCTTCGTCGCGATGTTTACCGTTCCGCCCAGTGAACTTGCGCCGTTTAATATCGACGTCGGCCCCTTGAGCACTTCGACGCGCTCGACGTCGTCGATTGGCATCTGGCTGAAGCCGCTGCTGAGCGCCCCGTTGCTAAAGCCCTGCCCGTTGATCGAAACATTATCGGTCGGGACGCCTCGAATAACGAAAGATTGCGCACCGGTAGATGTCGTTGCAATTGAAACACCGGAAACGTTCCGAGCCACATCACCTGCGTTTGTCGCGACCTGGGATCGAATCACATTAGAGGTGACTGCGTTCACCGAGAGCGGGATGTCTTTCGCTGCGACACCGGCAAGACGCACCGTGTCGCCGGCATTGCCGGCCTGAAACCCGACATCGCCGAAGCGCGATCCCCCGCTCTCATCGGTCACGTCGATGGCGGCGACATCGCCGAGGCCCGCGGCGGCGGCGGCGGGCGAGGCGCCGGTATCGGCGACGACGGTGACGCCGCCAGCCGCGCCCGGCACCATGCGCAGGCCCGTCCCCGCCAGAACCCGAAGCAACGCCTCGCGGACGGTGAGGCTGCCTTGAAGCGCGGCCGCCCGGCGGCCGGCGGCGACTTCGGGTGGGAAGGAGATCATCACGCCGCCCTGGCGGGAGATCGCAACCAGCGTACGGGCGAGATCACCCGCGGGCATGTTGAACTCGATCTGCGTATCGAGGCCGGCCTGCACCGACGTGACGCTTGCCACAAGCACCGCGAGGACCGGAAGACCGGCCCTGCATGCGGAATGCCCCCAAAACTTGATCATTGCGGCCTCTTGAACTTGGCTCTCCCCTCCTTTGTCTGAGATGGCGGCCGAATCCCTACGGCTCCGCTTGAGAAATTCACCGCGCGCTGCGCCTCTCGATTGAGAGCGGGCCGCCGCTCGCAGCCTAATCGCGTAGATCGCGCAGCAAAATCGTGTGGATGGGGTCTCAGACCGACAAAGCGGCGCCGGGGCAAAGGCCGCGATCGAAGAATGCGTCCACGGCCGCCCGATAGGGATCGAGCACGAGGTCGCGCTCGGCGAGCCAGCGCGGGTCGAGATGGGTGCTGCGGTAGCGCTCGCCCGAATCGCACAGCAGCGTCACCACCGAGCCGGTCTCGCCCCGCGCCGACATGTCGGCGATGATCCGGGCCGCTGCCCAGAGATTGGTGCCGGTCGAGCCACCGCAGGAACGGCCGAGCCGCTCGGAGAGCACCCGTGCGGCGGCGAGGCTGGCTGCGTCCGGCACCGCCTCGGCGCGGTCGATCAGATCGGGCAGAAAGGAGGGCTCGCAGCGCCCGCGGCCGATCCCCTCGATGATGGAGGATCGCCCGTCGGCGAGGCGCACCGACCGGTCGGCGAGGTGGCGGTGGAAGACCGAGGCCTCCGGATCGGCGAGGCAGAGCCGGGTCGCCAGGCGCCGATAGCGGATGAAGCGGCCGATCGTAGCCGAAGTGCCGCCGGTTCCGGCGCCGACGACGACCCAGGCGGGGATCGGGTGCACCTCGCGCGCCATCTGCGCGAAGATCGATTCGGCGATGTTGTTGTTGCCGCGCCAGTCCGTCGCCCGCTCGGCGAAGGTGAACTGGTCCATGTAATGGCCCTCCAGGGCGGCCGCGAGCTGCTCGGCCTCGGCGTAGACGGCGCACGGCGTCTCGACGAAGTGGCAGCGACCGCCGTAGCGGGTGATCTGCACCACCTTTTCGGCTGAGGTCGCCCGCGGCATCACCGCGACGAAGGGCAGGCCGAGGAGTTGCGCGAAATAGGCTTCGCTCACGGCGGTGGAGCCGCTCGATGCCTCGACCACCGTGGTGTGGGGACCGATCCGCCCACTGCACAGACCGTAGAGGAACAGCGAGCGCGCCAGCCGATGCTTGAGGCTGCCGGTGGGATGGGTCGATTCGTCCTTGAGGTAGAGGGGGATGTGGGGGAAGGCCGGGAGCGGGACCCGCAGGAGATGGGTGTCGGCGGAGCGATTGAAATCCGCCTCGATCGTCTCCACCGCTTCCGCGATCCAGCGGCGCGTCCGCGCGGTGCCCGGCGGCTCGCATTCCGCGCTCATGCGAGCCTCCCCGTCATCTGCGCCACCCCGGCGCCGATCAGGGCAACGCCCGTGACGCGCCTGAACAGACCACCCGTGGTACGGGCCAGGAGCGTGCCCGCCAGGGCCCAGCTCATCGCCGCGACCAGGGAGAGCCCGCAGAACGTGGCCTGGAGCAGCACGAGCTGCGGCAGGACGGGCTCCGAAGCCTCGACGAACTGGGGCAGCAGCGCACAGAAGAAGACGAGGCCTTTCGGGTTCAGCGCGGTGACGAGGAAGACGCTGGCAAAGGGACGACCGCCGTGTGGGGGCGCCGCACCCGATGCCTCGGAGGTGGCCGCCCGGCCGAACAGGGAAGTGAGGCCGAGACCGATCAGGTAGGCCGCCGCGGCCACCTTGAGGATCGACAGGAGGCCCGAAGAGGCCGCGAGCAGGGCGCCGAGGCCGAAATTGCAGATGGTGAGGGCGACGCTATCCCCCAGAACCGCGCCCGCGACGACGCGGGGGAGCGTCGCGCGGCCACCCAGGGTGGCGTAGCGCAGAATGATCAGGGCGGTCGGCCCCGGGATCGCAAGCACGATGCAGGAGGTCGCCACGAAGGCGAGCCAAGTATGGAGGGTCATCGAGGTGCATTCGGCTCGTGCCGCAGCGGGGCACACCGCGGGGCGATTACCCCAAGGCAGAAAACGGGTCGGTGAAACGCGCGTCTCACCGGCGCTGGTCCGCGGCCGCTCATTCCCTGTGGGACGAGACGCCGAACTTCACACGCCTGCCGCGCATATTTCTGGATGAATCGACCGACCCTATCCTGTGTAGGTTGTGCGGCGCCGTCAGGCGAGGCGGCAACTGTCGCCCACGCAGATCACCGTCCGCGGCTCGGCCGGCTGCGGCGGCGCGGCGCTGGCGCAACGGTCCTGCAGGACCTCGATTGACGTCAGCGCTTCGGCGGATGCCCCGGCCTCGATCCCGGCCTGCCGCGCCCGCCCGGCCGCAGAGGCCGCTTCGCCTGCCCGGCCCGACGCGAGCAGGGCCTCCGCGAGGGCCTGCGAGAGACGCATGGCGAGGCTGGGGCTGGGTTCGGGGCCGATCAGGAGGCGCACCCGTTCCAGCGCCTCGACGCTCAGGGCTGCGGTGCGCTTCAGGGCCGGTCCCTTCAGGGCGCCGATATCCTGTATTAGGCTCGTGCCGATCTTGAAGAGCGTGTTGACGTCATCGGCCGCCGCGCGCACGACCAGATGCAGTCCGTAATCCAGCGCGGCGTCGCTCCCGGGCGCGAGTTGCTTGAACCTGCCGAAGCCGTGCGTCCGTTCGAGTTCGGGCTCGGCCGCGAAGGCCGTGTCGTAGGCTCGGATGATCCCCTCGCGATCGCCCGCCGCGAAACTGGCGGCGACCGCCCGTTCCAGAGCCCTGGCCTCGCGGACCTTGTTCTGCACCAGCTGATCCCGGTGTGCTTCGGCCGCGGCAGGCAGGTCCCATCGCCCCTCGATCACCGCCGCGAGCGGCTCGTCAAGATCCATCGGATGACCGATCCAAGCGATCCGGCCCTTGCCGTCGACGATGAAGGCGGACGGCACGCCCTGCTCATAGGCGGCGTCGCACCAAGCCGCGCGCATCCGGCTCCGGCGCGCGCCTTCGGCCGGTACCCGATCGACGGCGATCCGGTAGCCGATCGCATCGTCATGCTCGCGCACGAAGGCGCGTACTTCGTCGAGATCGGTCCACCCCACCGCGACGCCGACGACCGGAACCTGAGGGTGGCGGTTCTGGAGTTCCGTGAGGTGCGGGAGGCTGGCCTTGCAGGGCCCGCACCACGTCGCCCAGAACTCGATGACGTGGACGGTCCCCGGTGCGAGGACAACGATCGGCTCTCCCTTCAGGAAGGTCTCGACCTGGATCGCGGGTGCCGGATCGCCGATTAGCAGTTCCGAGAGGGACATGGGTGAGAACCTTTTCCAGGCTTGCGCTGGATTTCAGCGGGGCTGAGCGGCCTTCGGCCCGCGACGCGCCGGCCGGGCCGTGTGGAGGGGTGGGCGCGGCTACTTGCGCGGACCGCGCGCGGAGCGCGGCGGCTCGGGTGGGGCCGGTTCGGCGACGGCCACCTCCGGTGGAACCGGTGCGCCGTCCGGCCCCACCACCAGCGCGGCGCCGTAGGGGCCGGTGATGGGTTGGAGCGCTTCGTTGATCGGGGCGATAGCGGCATCGAAGGCGTGAAGCCCCTCGGTGATCGGTCCGACGATCACTCCGATCGGTGCGAAGATGTAGCCCGCCAGATCCGGTCCGATGGCCTTCTCCGGCCGCGGGGGCCTCTGGGCCGGCGGAGCGGAGCCTCCCGCCTGCGGCGGGGCTCCGGGAGCCAGGAGCGTGCCGCGCGTCTCCGCCGCCATCGCATTCTGGTCCGCCCGTCGCCGCAACGCGGCGTCCAGCGGCTGGCCCGGCACGGCGGCCGCGCCCGCGTCCTGCGGCGATGGCTGCGCCCCGGCCGCGCTCGGCAGGGCGAGGATCAGGCCCAGGCTCATCACGACGATCGGTCTCATGCTCTCACCTCCCAGTCCGGCGGTCCGTGCCGCCCTCTGTCCTCGTGCGCGCGCGGCCGGACCGGCACGCTCACAGCCCCTCCGGATCGCCGGCCACCGCGACGAGCAGCCCGCCATCACCGAGCAGACGCTCGGCCGCGCGCCGGCCGTCCGCCGGACTCACCGCCGCGATGCAGCGGTTGCGCGTATCGAGCCAGTCCGGCTCGCGCCCATCCAGCTGCAACTGGAGCATGAGGGCGGCGATGGCCGGGGAGGTGTCGAGGCGAAGCTTATGCGAGCCGAGCAGATAGCCCTTGGCCCTGTCGATCTCCTCGGCGGCGAGGCCCTCGCGAGAGAGGCGATGGATCTCGTCCTGGATCACGCCGAGCGCCTCGGCCGCGCGGTCGTTGCGCGTCGCCGTCGTGCCCACCAGCGTGCTGGCACCGTCCGCGAGTTGAAGCATCGAGCGGACCGAGTAGCACAGGCCCCGCTGCTCACGGACGGCGCGGAACAGGCGCGAGGACAGGTCGCCGCCGCCGAGGCACTGATTCACGACCATGGCGGCCGCGAAATCCGGGTCCGTGCGGGGAATGCCGGGCCGCCCGAACCGGATCGTGGATTGCGGCAACTCCAGGCGCGTCACGACCCGGTCGCCGAGGCCGCCGAGTACGGTGGCGGGTGTCGGCGCCACCGCTTCCGGCGGAAGCTCGGCGAAGGCGCGGTCGAGCGCGGCGCCGAGCGCCTCGGGCCCGATCGCACCGACGACGGCAACGCGAAGATTGCCGCGGCTCACCATGCGCGCGTGCAGGGCGACGAGGTCTACGCGTTCGATGCGCTCGAGGCTGGCGAGGTCGCCGTTGGCGGGGCGCGCATAGGGATGCCCTTCGAAGCCGCGGGCGGCGAAGGCCCGGCCTGCGACCTTGTCCGGCTGGCTCAGGGCTGCGCGCACCTCGGACGCGACGGCGCCCCGGATACGCGCCACGTCGTCGGGTGCCAAAAGCGGCGCGCGAAGGGCGAATCCGAGCAACTCGAAGGCCCGCTCCGCGTTGCGCGAGAGGGTCTTGAGCTCGCCTCGCAGCGTGTCGCTCCAGATCGAGAAGGACAGGCGGATGGCCTGGTCGCCCAGGGCCCGCCGGAACGCGCCGCCCTCCAGCGGCCCGGCACCTTCCGTGAGCAGATCGGCGAGCATCCGCGCCGCGCCGGCCCGATCCGGCGGATCGAGCACCGGTCCGCCGCGGAACCCGAACTGCACCGACAGGATCGGCAGCGTGTGGTCCTCGACCAGCCAGGCCTCGAGTCCGCCGGGGCTTCGCACGCGCTGCACGCGTTCGGAGAAGGTCGTGGCAGGGGGGGGGACGTGGATCGTCATGACGGGCGCCTCCACTCCTTAGGCCGCTTCGGACCGGACGAGATGGCCGGAGACCCCGCCCTGCCGGTCCAGAAGGAGCAGGGCCGCGCTCAGCGCCTCGGGCGTGACCGCCTCGATGCGATCCTGCCACGTCGCGAGTTCCTCGAGACGCAGCCCGCAGCACAGGGCCATGCCGTACCAGTTGGCGAGACTGACCTGATTGTCGCGAGCATAGAGCGCACTGGCGACGAGCTGCGTCTTGGCACGCTCGACCGCCTGCGCCTCGAACCCGGTTTCGCGCAGGCCGCCGAGAACCGCATCGACCGCCTGATCGAGTTCATCGAGCGTGGTCCCGGGTGCGGGGAGGCCGCTGATGTAGAAGCGCGAGCGGCCCGCAAAGAGGCTGCTCCAATAGGAGGCCTGGATGCGGGTCGCGCAGGATCGCTCCACGGCGAGCCGGGTATGCAGGACCGAGGTATCGTCCCCGCCAAGCAGGAAGGCGAGCAGTTCCAGAGCCTCGGCCTCGCCGGGCGCCGCCGTGCCGGGCGAAGGTACGGTGTGGAGCCGCATCAATTGCGGCTCGCTCACCGTCGGGTCGGCCAGCGTGACCTGCCGGTGGGCGCGGATCGGCGGATCCTGAGGATGGCTGCGCGCCAGAGGGACGCCGGAGGGACGGATCGAGCCGTAGATCCCGGCGGCGAGGTCCAGCACCGCCTGCGGCTCGGCATCGCCCGCGACGAGGAGGAGGGCGTTCTCGGGTGTGTAGAACCGCCGGTAATAGGCGAGCGCGTCCGCCCGGGTCAGGCTCTCGATCTCATGGCGCCAGCCGATGATGGGCCGGCCGGCGGGGTGGGAGGGGATCGCAGTGAGCGCCACGGCCTCGCCGAGGAGCCCCGGCGGATTGGCATCGGCGACCATGGAGCGCTCTTCCAAAATGACGGCGCGCTCGGTGGCCACCACCGCCTCGTCGAGCACGAGGCCGCGCATCCGGTCCGCCTCGTAGGCCATGCAAGTGGACAGATACTCCTTGGGTACGCGCTGGTAGTAGGCCGTGAAATCCCAGCCCGTGAAGGCATTCTCCTCGCCACCCACGGAGGCCAGGAGGGTGCTGAACGTTCCGGCCGGGTGATCGTCGGTGCCCTTGAACATCAGGTGTTCGAGGAAGTGAGCGATGCCGGATTTGCCCGCCGGATCGTCGGCCGATCCGTTCCGGTACCAGACCATGTGCGTGACGATCGGGCTGCGTCGATCCGGAATAACGACGACCTGCATCCCGTTGTCGAGCCGGAAGGCCGAGGCCGAGGCGGGGACGGCGGAGGCAGCATGCCCGCTCGAAGAGGAGGAATTCGGAAGCATCGGTCTCGGTTTCTTGCGATCGCTCCGTCCCGGTGCCCGTTTGCACCGGAACGCCTTGACCGTCTCAGCGGCGGTTGAAGTTCATCGGGACGGTCAGCGTCATCGGCTGGCCGCCGGGGGGCGGCGGGAAGGGCGCGGCCCGGTACATCACCGCCACGGCCTCGGCATCGAGGGCGGCATTGCCGGATGAGGCGATGAGACGTGCGCCGGTCACGCTGCCGTTGCCCGCAAAGCTCACGCTGACCACGGCCACCCCGGTCGCCCCCGCCGCCCCTGGGGGAAACCGCTTGGCGCGCACAATCCGTATCCGCATTTCGTTCTGCCAGGACGCCCGCGACGCCTGGCTGATCGAAGCGCCGGCGGCGGAGGCCGCCGTACGGTCGGCCGTTGCCTGATCCGAGCGGGGACCGCCGCTGCTACGTGCGGCAGTGCTCGGGTGGTCCTTCTTCAGGACGGGCTTTTCGGGCTTCTTTTTCTCGAGCGGCTTCTTCTCCGGCTTCTTCTCGGGAGGCTTCGGCGCGGGCTTCGTCACCGCCTTGGGCGGCGTCGGCGGCAGCACGGCCTGCGGCTTGACCACCGGGGGCGGGGCCTCGATCACCGGTTCCGCGTCCGGCGGCGGCGCCTCCTCGACCGGTTCGGGCTCGGCCTCGTCGCTGGCGGGGACGGGTGGCCCCTCCGCGGCGTTGTCGACCTCGGACTTCGCTACGGTCGGCTCCGGCGACATGTCGATCATCACCGCCGCCGGCATTTCGAGGGGGGCGGCCGGCGTCTCGGCTTGACGGGTCAGGAGGAGGTAGAGGCCGATATGAACACCGAGCGTCAGCAGGCCCGCCGCCGCCCAGCCCAGGATCTGGACCGCCGACGAGGATTCGCGGCTCTCCTGATGCGTGCGGCCCCGCTCGGCGGCCCGCACGAAGGCTTCGGGCGGCGGATGGATCATGGCTGCGTTCCGCTCGAAACGTCTTCGAGACCGACGAGGCCGACCTTGAGGTAGCCGGCCGCGCGCAGAAGGTTCATCACCCCCATCAGCTCGCCGTAGGGCACGCCCTTGTCCGCGCGCAGGAAGATGCGCTCATCCTTGTTGCCCTTGGTCGCGGCATCAAGGGCTGCCCCCAGAGCCGGCCGGGCCACCGCGTCCTCGCCCAGCGCGACGCCGAGATCGGCCTTGACGCTGACGAAGATCGGCTTGTCGGGGCGCGGCTGCTGCGGCGCCGCGGAGACCGGCAGCTCGACCGGCACGTCGACCGTCGAGAGCGGCGCTGCCACCATGAAGATGATGAGCAGCACCAGGATCACGTCGATGAACGGCGTGATGTTGATGTCGGCGTTCTCGGCGAGATCACCGCCGTCGTTGGATCCGAGATTGACGGCCATGCCCTTACTCCGCCGCGACGCGGATGCCGGGCTTGCCGCCGTAGGTATTGAGCTCGCGGCGGTCGAGGTCACGCGAGAGGTGGCGCATGATCAGCGCGACGGCGTCGCCGGTCATGGCGCGGTAGCCGGTGATGGAGCGGGTCAGCGCATTGTAGATGACGACGGCGGGGATGGCGGCGACAAGGCCGATGCCGGTGGCGAGCAGCGCCTCGGCGATGCCCGGCGCCACGACCGCGAGGTTGGTGGTGTTCGAGTTGGCGATGCCGATGAAGCTGCCCATGATGCCCCAGACGGTGCCGAACAGGCCGACGAAGGGGCCGATCGAGCCGACGGTGGCCAGGATGCCGGTTCCGGACGCCATGCGCTTTCCGACCATGGTCTCGATCCGGCTTAGAGCGATCGCTGCCCGCTCCTTGACGCCCTCGCTCGGCAGGCCCCGCGAAAGAGTCAACTCTTCCTCGGCCTCGACCAGAAGAAGGGCGCCGACGCCGCGGCGAACACGCTGACCGGCCTCCGCGAGGGTGGCGGACGCCCGGATCTCCTTGAGGCTGGCCCTCATCCCCCGCTTGGCGAAGACGAGGCTCAGGACCTTCACGAGCAGGATGGTCCAGGTGACCACCGAGGCGGCGACCAGGATCAGCATCACGGCCTGCACGACCGGATCGGCTGCGAGGAACATCCCCATCGGCGAAAGGTCGTGGGCGGCCTCGGGCTTCCGGGGTGCGGCCGGGATCTCTGCTGACGTCGCAGCCGGGGCGGCCTCTGCTGGCGTCGCAGCCGGGGCGGACTCTGCGGTAGGCGCCGAAGGGGCTGCTGCGGGAGGCGCCGGCTGTGTATCCTGCGCCGCGGCCGGCGTGGACAGGGCCAGCGCGCCGAGAAAGAGGGCCTTCACCAGTGTCCGGGTCAGGAACCGCCCAAGACCGGGCGTTGAAACAGACTGTTGCAAGTCCTTCAGTACTGTCATCGCGCTTTCACCTTCGTTGCGGTGACCGTCGGGTTTCGAAGGGTCTGTGCAACGAGGCCCGCAAACTGACACGGCCATCGGCTCGGTTTTTCAATTTGTGGGTAAGATTTACGACCGCGCTTCGGCGTTTGACGGTTCCGATGTGAGTCCAGTCCGGCGCTGCAGGGCAGCCGCGACGGTGCGGCGAGCCTTCGCACCATCCCAGGACGGCGGTCGCCGACCTTCGAAGAAAGGCGGCTAAAAAAGAGCGCCTCGTCCTGCATCCAGGACGAGGCGCTCGGGCACGTGGCGTAACGGGGGGCATTCAACGGCCGGCCGCGGGAACAGCAAGCCGTGAACGCCTCAAACCTCAGGCGGCGCGGAAGTCATCCAATCCATCGGTCCATGCGCAATCGCCGGTCAGCGTCTCGAGGAAGAGGCCGTCGATGCGAGCGCGCTCGGCCTCGACGAGCGGGCCGTTGACGGCGACCGGCCGGCAGCGGCCCGACAGACCCGGCGGCACGAAG